>CALMAV010000318.1:10262-11565 GCA_937859895.1 uncultured Bryobacterales bacterium
ATCCAATTATGCTAGCTCTGATTGGCTCCGGCGAAAATATTACCCGCATCTCGGACGAGGGTCCGGTGCGAGATGCCGGGCTTCTTGCTACGGCTCAGAAGATTGAGCATTACGAGATGGCATCCTATGGCTCGGCACGCGAGTGGGCAAGAATCCTCGGCTTAACAAGTCACGCAGAACTCCTACAGAAGAGTCTGGATGAAGAAAAGCATGCGGATGAACTTCTCACCTCCATTGCGCAACGGTTAAACGCTGCGGGCGCAACGGCCTAAGGGCGTCCGGTTTAGGTAGATCGGAAGTGCGGGAGCAGGGTTCGACCCTTGTTCCCGCCTTAAAAAGCTTTGGCGCGTGCGACTTCAGCCAAGAAGATTGTGCCGGATAGCGGTTGTGAGGCATACTGTGCCGATAGCAGTACCGCAATAAAAACCCAGCATTAACAATGGGGTACTACTGGCTCAGCAGTTTTGTGGTTCCTGCATTGAATAGCTCCAAACTGCGTACCCGCTCGTCTAACTTGTCTAGCCTGCTTTCGATCCTATCGAGCCTTGATTCTACGCGATCTAGACGCAGGTTAGTATTGTCCAGTTTGGTCTCTAAAACCTTAAGTCTGCTGTTGTTGGCAAGCCAAGCGATTAGGATAGCTGCCAGTGTTGGCGAATTGTTTGCCAGGATATGAGCGAACTGGCCATAGTCCATTCAACTGATCATCGTACAGCTTTACTGATTCCAATCTAAATATCTGCGAAGATCTGGCCCGGTAGAGTCTCCACCTCTGCGCTAAATGTTTTCATCTCACGCGTATGATCACGTTGTGAGCAACTTGAGTGTACGTCTTGCAAACTTATCAGATGTAAGTAATCTCTAGTAAGCCACTTCTTCTGAACAAAGGTCTTCTGTTGGTGTAGTTACTAATCTGCAACAGTTATGGCTGTCGGAATCAGGACTGATGCCAAGCTAACCACGTTTAAAGCTAAGCCGATTGTAAGCAGGGTGGGTTCAGCCCTGACAAAGCGGAACCCTACTAGTTCGTTCCACGCCACCAAGCAAAGGAAAAAGACAAGAAAGAGATAGCGTCCACCGAGGAACGGGATCACCCCGGTGTACTTAACGCCGCTCACAATCCAGAGGGCGAGCGCCATCACGAACAGCAGGCCCGCAGCATGGAGAAGCGTGATAGCCGCCCAGGGACGATCGGGCAACTTTCCTCGAACTGGCAGTAGAAGTAGAACAGCCAAGAACCAGTAACACAAAGTGTTAAGCAGGTGGAGAGCCCAGTCCGGAGCCCAGCCGCCTAGGTCGCCAT
>CALMAV010000319.1:0-338 GCA_937859895.1 uncultured Bryobacterales bacterium
CTAGGAACTCCTATCATTCTGGAAAATGACGCAAATGCTGCTGCTCTGGGTGAGATGTGGATGGGCGCCGGGCGAGGTGTGGAAGACCTGGTATTGCTTACGCTTGGCACCGGAATCGGCGGTGGGATTGTAGCCAACGGGCAAATACTGCATGGGTTCCGAGGAATGGCGGGCGAGATCGGCCATATGACCATCTATCCCGACGGCCATCCGTGCGGTTGCGGCAATACAGGGTGTCTGGAAAAGCATGCTTCGGCTTCCGCCATTGTCTCCATGGCCCGCTCATTCGGGTTGGGCGCAGACATCTCTGCTCTGCAGGTTTACAATCTGGCCGTTGC
>CALMAV010000319.1:348-2199 GCA_937859895.1 uncultured Bryobacterales bacterium
CCCTAACCGTCTTTGAATCCGTTGGCAGGTCGCTTGGAATTGCTCTGGCAAACCTAGTCAGCCTCTTCAATTTTCCGCTGTATTTGCTTAGCGGCGGACCGCTACCAGCGTGGGACTTCTTTGCCCCTGCTATGTTCTCGGAATTGCACCGGCGCTCCTACACTTGTCAGCGAACCGGGACGCGCGTCGAGAAAGCTCTTCTGGGGGCTGACGCCGGTCTTTTCGGGGCGGCCTACCTGCCTGTGCAGCGAGCTTTGTATGCTGAAGCGACGGCTGCGGTCTGCAGTCGCTACTAGACTGCATGTCTTCCGGAAATTCTTCCTCTTACTCTCTCGGTATTGACGTCGGAACCACTTCTTCGCGGGCTCTGCTAATCGACGATAGCGGGCATGTGCGCGATTCCTTCTCGTCACCGCACGAGGAAATGGTGATGGCTCGTCCGTTGTGGGCTGAGCAAGATCCAGACGACTGGTGGAGTGCCACTCAACTAGCAATTCAGGGCCTTCTGCGTTCATCGGGGGTGAGTGCAAGGTCGATTGTTGGTGTAGGCCTCACCGGCCAGATGCATGGCCTGGTACTGCTTGATCGCGACGACAAAGTGATTCGCCCGGCGTTAATCTGGTGCGATCAGCGCAGCCAGCGACAGGTTGATTTCATCATCGGCAAGCTGGGGGCCGAAGCCATCCTGAACGCAACTGCCAACCCCATGCTCACCGGATGGACACTGCCCAAGCTTCTCTGGGTCCGTGACCACGAGCCCGAGCAATTTAGTCGTATCCGCAAAATTCTGCTGCCCAAAGACTACATTCGTTTCAAGCTCACAGGCGATTTTGCCACCGATGTATCCGACGCCAGCGGAACTGGCATGTTCGACGTAGTGCATCGTCGCTGGTCGGATGCGGTTGTGTCGGGTTTGGATTTGGACGCGAGTATCTTGCCAGTAGCCGTAGAATCGAGCGCCGTAACAGGTAAGGTTACCTCCAAAGCGGCAGAACTCACCGGTTTGGCTGAGGGAACGCCCGTCGTAGGTGGTGCGGGCGACCAGGCCGCCAGCGCCATTGGAAACGGCATCGTGATGCCCGGCACCATGTCCTGCACACTCGGAACATCTGGGGTGGTGTTTGCCTATCTGGACAAGCCCGCGTATGACCCACAAGGCCGTGTTCATACCTTCTGTCACGCCCTCCCAAATGCCTGGCATGTGATGGGCGTTACGCAAGGGGCAGGCCTGAGCCTGCAATGGTTTCGCAACCGGTTTGCTCCGGAAGCTCAGTATGACGATCTCACCGCTGAAGCTGCATCCTCGCCCGCCGGTTCCCATGGCCTTTTCTGGCTGCCCTATCTGATGGGCGAACGGACGCCCCATCTGGACGCTTTGGCACGTGCCTGCTGGATTGGCCTGACAGCTAAGCACAGCCGCGCCGACCTTACGCGTTCGGTGCTCGAAGGCGTCACGTATAGCTTAAATGATGGCCTGCAGATTATCCGTGCGCTCGGTGCCGATCCAGCCGTCATCCGGCTCTCTGGCGGTGGTGCCCGAAGCGCGTTTTGGCATCAGCTTTTTGCCGATATCTTCAATGTCTACGTAGCTGTTCTGGAGACGCAGGAAGGCTCCGCTTATGGAGCGGCTTTGCTAGCGCTGGGGGGAATCGGTCAATACCGCAGCGTTCGCGAACTAGTGACTGCAGCGATCCAGGAAGTATCGGGCCGACAACCCGAGCCTGCTTCGGCCGCCGCTTACGCCAGACGCTACGACATTTACCGTTCGCTGTACCCGGCTCTTCAGCCGGCCTTCCGCGCTATCGGCGAAGCGGATGCCTGACGCTTCGTTCGAATACTGCGATCTTGCTC
>CALMAV010000319.1:2209-2831 GCA_937859895.1 uncultured Bryobacterales bacterium
TGCTCTCCCCGTTCCTGTTGATCGGTTGTTCACTTACCGGATTCCGCTGACTCTCCGCCATCGAGTTTCAGCCGGGTGCCGCGTCCTGGCTCCGTTTGGAAAACGCAAACTGGTTGGGGTCATCTTGCGCTTACACGATGAGGACAAAACGGAACAGGTGCGGGACGTGCTCAGCTTACTGGATGCCGAACCGGTGCTGGACGGGGAACTGCTTCGGCTCGCTCACTGGATTGCCGGCTACTACTGCGCACCAGTGGGTGAAGTCCTGCGGGGCATGCTGCCGCTGGGGGGCGAAATCCGCCGCACGGTCAGCTACTCGCTCACAGAGCTTGGGCGCGATGTTGCTCGTCAACTGGTAGTCAGCACTGTTCTCGATCCGGCTACCGAAATGCTGGCACTACTCGAGACCCGCTCCCGCTCTCTCGAGTACCTCACCGGCAAGGTTCAGAATGCTCGCACCACTCTGCGCAGCTTGGTAAAGCGTGGCTGGATTATCGCCGAAGAGCGTCAGGAGGAGCGCGATCCTGCCCGTGCCGCCGCCGAACGCCTTCAAGTGGAGTTTGTACGCCGCCCGGCACCGGAAGCCAAACTTAAAAAGTCCGAGCGCGAGCTAGTCTCCTTT
>CALMAV010000320.1 GCA_937859895.1 uncultured Bryobacterales bacterium
ACGCACTACTCTAGCCGTGCATAGATTGCACGCAAGGGAATCTCCATATGAAGTGATGCAAGTTTCGCCACTGCCTCCAATCCATTGATTTCTTGGTCGGTCCAGGAACTAGGGCTATGTTTATCCCGGACAACAACTTCGTACTCATCCTGTTCAATCATTACGTAAGTTTGCAGTGAGGGAATGGTTTTATAGCTCCTGAACTTGTCTCCAAGGTCATAGTTCCTTGTCGATGGGGAAAGCACCTCAATCACCAGTGTTGGATTTAAGAGCGTGTCTTTGTAATCGTCCAGGTACTCGCGTGGACCACATACCGCGAGCACATCGGGATAGACCATTCTCGTTGTTTTCGGGATGTAGACTCTCACTCCCTGAACCGCTACATAGCAGTCGTAGCCTCCGGTCTGTGAGTTTAGGTATCCTGCTACGTTTGTGACGATTCGTGAATGACGAAAGGTGCTAGCTTCCACCGGAAATGAAT
Organism: uncultured Bryobacterales bacterium; assembly: GCA_937859895.1. GTDB lineage: Bacteria > Acidobacteriota > Terriglobia > Bryobacterales > Bryobacteraceae > Bog-105. The sequence continues at coordinate 482 of CALMAV010000320.1, forward strand.
TCCCATTCCAATACTCGCTTCGAACATCAGTACCTCGTTCCTGCTCCAAATACTCATCCAGCGTGAAAGTGAGTTTTGGCTGAGTGAACATTTCCACTACGATTATTGCCCACTGTTCAGCGGTCGGCCCTCTGCGGTTTGATCCGGTAGTCGTTTACGCTCGGCATCCTGATCACGCGGCACATCTCAAATAGACGAGAGCGGGCGCGCTCGCCCACACGCTCCTCTAACGTGGTGCGAAACGAATGCGCTCCTGGCACTTGCGACTTCTCCGGTCCAGTTCCGCCAATATCTGGATCAACCAGGTTTGTCGTAGCAATTAATGGCTTGCGATGGTTGTATCGAAAGTTGACGATAGACGTAACAGTGTCTTCCACCCAATCGGTCACGCGGTGCGCGCCCAGGTCATCGAGTAAAAGGATCTCCGTTTCGAGCGCACTTCGGTAAGCTTCCCGCGTGCTGGTGCCTAGCTTCTCGTTGTAAGACGACCGAATCCGTTCCAGCAGATTTTGGTAATCAAAGAAGACTCCTTCGTGTCCCCGAGCCAATAAGAGCCGAAGAGCAGCAACCGCTAAATGAGTCTTGCCCGTACCGGGCGGCCCTACCAGCAACAAGCCTGGTTTTGGATTTTTAGGATAAATGCGAGTGAAGCCGGAGACTGCCAGCATGACATCTGATAAGCCTCGTCGAGCGGTCGGATTGTCGTCAGGGAGGTGGAAGTTCTCGAACGATGCGCGCTGATAGTTTTCAGGTATCTGGGCGAGCTTTTCCATCTGCTCGGCCTGGGACTCGGCGACACAGGAGCAGCGTTCGGCAGAGCTGATGCCGTCCTGTTCGGATACGGTCCACCCTGTTCCGCTGCATAACTTACAATCCAGTTTCGCCATTGCTGTCTGTATTACAGCAAGCGACGCCGCTCAACTTCCGCTAGCTGGCAATAGCTGCTGGCCGGGGTCTGATCTCTGCGTAGATTGTGGCACCGTCGGCAGTTCGTGCAGTCTGCAGGTCGTAGTTGGTCTGCAGGGTCATCCAGAAATCAGCAGACATACTGAAGTAGCGGGACAGCCGCAAAGCAGTGTCCGCAGTCATAGCGCGACGCTGATGCACCAGATCGGCAATCTGAGATGACGGAACGCGAAGTTCAATGGCAAGGCGATTCGCAGTAAGTCCGAGAGGAACCATAAACTCTTCCCGCAGCATTTCACCAGGATGAACCGGTGCTCGCTTAATGTTCCAGCCTCCGCTTGGTCTTTTGATGCGCATTTGGATACTCCTTAGTGGTAATCATTAATCGCCTCGTCGCTGTCAACCCTTAGCAGCGTCGTAGTCCACTGACATAAGGAAGAGACCAGATGCCGGCGCGGTCGGGCCAGGAGCGATCTTGTTCGCAGGGTCAAGCCGGGCGAGAATGTCATTCTCACCGAGGTTGCCTCGACCAACCTGTAACAACACACCGGCGATATTGCGGACCATGTGCTTCAAGAATCCAGAACCACATACCTGGTAGATGAGCTGCGGTCCATTGCGGGACAGGTGCGACCGAAAGATGCAGCGGACACGGGAGCGGGTAGGCGAGTCATTCTCATCGGCAGCAGCGAAGGCAGTGAAGTCGTGCTCGCCTTCTAAGAGCAGAGCAGCGGAAACCATCGCGTCTTCATTGAGCAGATACGGGTGGTGGTAAACAAAGTGGCGGTGGAAGGGCGGGCATATCTCATCGCGATAGATCCGGTATTCGTACAGCTTGCGCTGAGCGTCGAAGCGCGGATGGAAGTCGGACTGAACTTCGCGAACATTGCTGATGCGGATGGAGCGAGGCAGCAGGCGATTGACGGCATAGCGAAAGTTGTCAGGCGGGATCAAATTCTCTAGAGAAACGGCCGCCACTTGTGCGTAGGCGTGAACGCCGGCGTCAGTACGCCCGGAACCAGCAACGTGAACCGGACCCTTCTCGATTTGGCCAATCACGGTCTCAAGCAGTCCTTGGATGGTGGGCAGATTCGGTTGCACCTGCCAGCCGTGAAAGTCTGTGCCATCGTAGGCCACATCGAAACGCAAGCGGCGCATGGTGCAACGCCGCTACGTGGGTCGAGAGCCGGGCTTGACGAGAGGAACTGGCTGTTGGCAGAGCGGACACTCTTCGGGCTGATAGGTGACTGGATGCAGGGTGGCAAGACTGAATCGCGGCACGCCGACCTCGGCCGTCCCGCCGCTCCGATCGATGATGGAGCCCGCTGCAACGACGTGGGTGCCAAGCGATTGCAGCAGTTGGATCACTTCGCGAGTGCTGCCTCCAGTGGTGATGACGTCCTCGATCACCACCGCCGATTCACCCGCATTGATTTGAAAACCGCGGCGAAGCGCCATCTCTTTACTGGCAGCATCACGCTCGGCGAACAAGCCCCTTACACCCAGGGCGCGCGCAACTTCATGACCAATGACGATACCGCCAATGGCAGGGGAGACGACCACATTAGCTGCCGATGTGAGCAACGGTTTGAGTGCAGCAGCCAGAGCTTCGCCGAACTGATCAGCGTATTGGGGATAGGCGAGGACCTTGGCGCATTGCAAGTATTCGCCGCTGTGCAGCCCGCTAGTCAGGCGAAAGTGACCTTGCAAATAAGCATCGGTTGCGGCAAAAAGGTCCAGAACCGAAGACTGCGTCACAGCCGAAAGAATAACAACATTGCGAACAGCCGGTCCGTTTTGGAGAGTGGCGAGTCTAAATCCAAAACCTGTTTGTTGAGCAGGTAGTGGTGCCGTTTGCTGCGTTACCATAAAT
>CALMAV010000321.1:0-5455 GCA_937859895.1 uncultured Bryobacterales bacterium
TCTCCGATAATCCATCAATTGCCTCCCGCATGAAAACGGCACCGCCATGGACGGGCGGCTCGATTGGATAAGGAGAGACAAACAGCACATTCAACCGGCTTGCTCCGTCCGTGGCAGGAAGCTGGAACCGATCACGATAGTAGCCGGCCAGAGGACGGCGGAACGACTCTTTATCGGATATAGCGCGAGTGGCCCGAGCATTCCAGCGTGATTTCCAGACCTGCCGCAATCGCCCCCAGCAGTGTACGGTTTGCACAGGTGTGCAAGGGTTCTCTTTCACTGGCTTGAATTTGTCAGGCTTTGTCCGGCTCCGAAGCGAAGCGCCAATACAGGATTGGAAGTGCTGCAACAGCATACTCCAGTCACTGATGTTCTTCCAGCAGTAGAGCAGCGCGTTTTTGCGGATTACCCCTTGAACGTAACTTTTCTTGTACTTGCGTCCGATGGTGCCCCGATGTTCATGGTGGACGACACTGTTCGGTTCGTATAGTATCGACCAACCGCGTGTCCAGGCCAGGCGTCCCAGATCCGTATCTTCGTAATAGAAAGGGCGGAACAGTTCGTCAAACCCGCCGAGCTCTAAAAACTTGCGCTTGTCGATTGCGCTCGAACCACCTCCTGCGTACGCGCAAGGAAACGCCTCACGAATGGCTGGATCAATATGATGAGTAACGCCCAGTTGGCCGTTCTCCCACCAGGTTTCGGTTAAGCCGGTCTCTTCCCGCCGGCGGTTAGGGTCAGAGAAAAAAATCTGCGAGGATACAGCGAACAAGTGCGGATCGGAGAACTTGTCCAGCAGAGGCGGAAGAAAGTCCGGTTCCACCCGCATATCGTTATTAAGTAGGACAACAATGTCGTTTTTAGCAGCTGCGACCCCGGCATTGCAGGCACCGCCGAACCCTGCATTTTGCCGCATGCGTAGAACTTTCACTTGCGGAAACTGCTCGCGGATGAAGCCGGCACTGCCGTCAATGGAAGCGTTATCCACCACGATGATTTCGTTGTCCGGATTGCCGGCCAGGGCGTGAACAACGGAAGGCAGGAAGCTTTGGAGGAGACCAAGGCCATTCCAGTTAGGAATGATTACAGTTGCCGCGCTGTGGTCCGGGGCAGTATCCACCGGCAACTTGCGCTTGCCGAATAAGGCAAAGCAGACGTCAACCGCCATTAACGATAGCAAGCTGAGGACCAGAAGGACAGGGCTGAGGCAATAAAGGCCTAAGTCGGCGGCAGCTTCGCAAAATTCGGACCAGTGTTCTGGGAGGCTAAGGAAAGGCGCGCGGCCCATTACCCACATTCGGGCAACGAAGGCCTGAGCACCCGACACCATCGCACCGAAGTTGAACGGTTCGCGCCAGGGACCTACCCGTAGGAAGCGCCCAATCCGCATCCAGGTGGAGTGGACCGCCAGCTCACGTTCGCGCACCAAAACGGTTAGAAGTGATTCAGCTTCCAGTAACTGTGAAGCCGCCTCGGCCGAAGCCTGTTGGCTGGCCTCCAGCTTTGCTTTTAAGTCGGTGAACCCAAGCAGGGCTTGCTCCCGATCCCGAAGCGCCTCGAGAAGGTCGCCATTGAGGCTTGTCAACGTGACCCGCTGGTTCTGAAGTTCCTCCAATTCGTCCGTGAGAATTTGTGAAGGGGGCGAAGTAGTGAAGCGTAACGGTATCTCAGTCGCTACCTGGGAACAAACGGCTATAAAGAAGCGCGCCTTTTGTGCCGTTGGTAAAGAAAAAGCATGCTGCTCACCCTGTAAGTGCAGGCTGCCATCTACTCGGTCCCGCAAAACGACATCGACATTTCGAAAGTTGCGACGGAGAACCTGCAACCAGGCGTCGAGTTCTTCTTGGTCCTGCGCATCGGCCTGTGCTCGTGAGGCAAGAAAGACGCCGTTTGCATCTAAGACTCGAGATGCTTCGGCAGCACACTCGGGCCAATCGAAGTGACTTACCACTGACTCGAAGGCAGTCGCGAGGTCGAGGGAACGGGACGAAATCGCCAAACGGTCCTGATTCGCCTGCACGAAAGCAATGTCAGGAAATCGCACGCCAGCATGGTCAACCAGTTGCCCCAGGGGTTCGATTCCTACAACCAAACGCGCGGAACGATGGAGGAGACTGGTTCCGTACCCGGCAGCGCAGCCAATGTCAATCACTGACTTGCCAGTGGCAAAGGACGCGGCATACCGGTAGCGCAGCAGGTGCTGACCCCGCGGCCAGAAGCGGCCCGGTTCAGACTCGTCGTGACTCACACTAAAGGTAGTGGCCGGGATTAATTTTGCGCCAGTACTCAACGAGGCTCGCTCCCGGTCAGGAATTCCTGCATCTACTCATGAGCTTACGACTTAATGGATGTCCGTGGCAGAATTCCCGTCACCGTATCGTTAGTGTACGCTTCCGATCTGTAAGCTGTCTTGTGGAAGTGATACGAAGTCGTACGATGCTATGAAAGCAAAGTTATGAGGTCGCACTGACACTGGCTTTGCGTTCCAGCTTACCCCAGCCGACGATTCTGCCCCGAATTGCGTACAGAATGCTTTTCCCGAGTACGTAAAGCATGAGCTGGCGATAGTAGATTGTTTGAAAGAAGAGGAGTGCCAAGTCCCATGGCGGCAGCTCCTCTAAAGCGTAGGCGAGAAAACCCGTTATGAGCTCCAGTATGAAAAAGGCTGCGTAGTAGAGCAGGATGATCTTCCAGTCGCCTGCTATCAGCGACAACACCATGGCTACTTCGGCAAACGGAGACAGAGCGGCCAGCAGAAGCTGAAAGATCCAAACGCTCGGCAGGGCAACAAAACCCAGGGTGCCGTACTTAGGGACAAACAGCGCATCGCGATGCTTCCAGGAGGCCTGCAGGGTGCCAAAGACCCAGCGGAATCTCTGTTTGGCCAGACTTCGAGTGTCTTCCGGCGCTTCAGTAAACGCAATCGCGTCTTGTTCGTAGTAGATGATGTAGCCAAGCCGTCGAATGGCCAGTGTCAGGTCGGTGTCTTCGGCCAGCGTATCGCTTAAAAATCCGCCACACTGTTCTACCAGGTCTTTGCGCCAGGCGCCGACAGCCCCTGGCACCACGGTGATGGCGTTGAGAAAGCCCAACGCGCGCCGATCAAGGTTGAAGCCGTAGATGTATTCGATGGACTGAAACTTAGTGATCCAGCTTTTCCGGTTGCCTACTCGCGCATTGCCGCTGACCGCTCCTACCTTGGGATTTTTGAAGTGGCGGATCAGGCGCTCAATCGTGCCGGCGCGAAACTGCGTGTCAGCATCAACAGCAATCAGAATATTGTGCTGGGCAACGCTGATCCCGAGATTCAGGGCTGCCGACTTTCCAGCATTTGCCTGGGTAAGAATACGCACTTTGGGGTGTTCACCAAACCGCTGATGCAGCACCGAAAGCGTTCGGTCCTTTGAGCCGTCATCGACGACGATGATTTCAAGATCGCCATAGCCATTCTCAAGGATGGACTCGATTGTTCGGTCGATTACTTTCTCTTCGTTGTAAGCCGCAATCAGCACTGAGACGGGCGGGCAGAACTGAGGGTCATACTCGGCATGGTGGGCCGTCCACTTTTGAAGCACAGCGAGCACGCCATACAGGAGCGAGCGTGCCAGCGAGGCAAAGATTGCAGTGAGAAAGAGAATGCCCAGAACCTGACGAAAGCGCGCCTTGACGTCGAGCCCACCTCCTTCAATCCGTGCCAGCCGCAGCTCTTTTGCATTTGTTTGCGGCATGACGGCACTGCGGTCGCGGGCAATCAGTTCGCCAATGGTTGCGAATCGGTAGCCGCGGCTACGATACATATTGATGATCTGAGGGAGTGCGGCAACAGTAGCCGCGCGGTCACCACCGGCATCGTGCAGCAGAATGACGTGGGTAGCCGCCTGGTCGTGTTCGCTGATAGAGGTGGCAATCTCTCCTTCGGTCTCATCGACAATAGCTTTGGCGGTGATGCCCGGCTGCCAGTCCCGCGGGTCGATGGTCTCCGAAATGGTGTTGTAGCCGTAGCCTTGGGCGCGCCGGATAGGTTCAATTTCTTCCGGAGTTGTGGGTTCGCTATCCGCATTGTAGGGCGGCCGGAAGAGCGTCATTGACCTGCCCAGCTGGTTCTCGATAATCCGTTGAGTGGTGCTCAGCTCAAGCTCTGTGCGCAGCGGAGATGTCGTCGCGATATTTGGATGCGTGTAAGTGTGGTTGCCTATCTCATGACCTTCTGCATACTCGCGCCGAATGAGGGCCGGAAACTTCTCGGCATTAACTCCGATGATGAAGAACGTTGCCGGGACATTCATTCTTTTAAGAACATCCAGGATCTGAGGAGTAAAGCGATCGTCAGGTCCGTCGTCGAAAGTCAGGCAAAGCACCTTTTCGTCGAGTGCGCCCGAGTGCGTGATCACAAAGGGTGTCGGATAGGTCCCATACTGCTCCGTGTAGTTATCCGCATCAGTTTTGGGCGCAGTCACTTCCCGCTTACCGCCATGCGGAACCTCGTCCACCCGCACTACTTCGCCGCGGCCATAGTGTCGGGGCGCTCCCTGCTCTGCCGATAAGGCACTCAGGCGTGAGGTGTCAAAGTGATCGGCGGGCCAGGAGTCGCGCGCCAGAACCTGCCAAAGCCCGGGGTCTTCTGCGCCCAACCGCCACAGCCCAACCCCACGGAAGCCGTTATCGTTCACGGCATTGATCTGGTTCAGGGCGGAGACGGCATCCAGAAACCAAATCTCATGCGACTGCCCTCCGGTTGCATAGCGAAGTACGGGATTGCCCGTGTCCGCATCCCAGCGCACGGCACTCTTGCTTTGGGCAGCCGCGGTCATCACATCGCTAAAGGCAACCTCGGCGGCTCCGGTCTTACCAATCTGCCAGTCGTATCCATAGTTGCCAAACCCAATTACAACTTTGGCCGCAGGTACAAGTTTGCTCACCCGGGTCAACTGAGTTTCGAAGAAGTCCTGCGACGCTACTGGGCCTGGGCTGCTCAGCTCGTAATGCTCGTCGTAAACCATCGGGACCAGGTAGTCGAGCGCGGCTGCCAGACTTCGAAGGTCATAAGCATCGTCATCGACCGGCACAGCCTCCGAGACAACGTAGCCGTCTTGATGAAGGCGTGTGGCGAGACGGCGTACAAAGTCCACCAGCGCGGCGCGGTCGTTCTGCCCTACTTGCTCCAGATCGACATTGACTCCGGCAAAGTGGTGTTCGGCAAGGTTGGAGCGAACATTCTCGATTAAGCTGTCACGCAGCTTGGCGTCATTGAGGATTCGGTGGACGTCAGCGCTCTGCCAGTCGCCTTTGCGGAAGTTGGTCAGCATGGCATAAATCGGCAGATTGGCTTGGCGCGCAATGCTGATCACGGTTGGATCGCTTTGGTCGTCGATGTCACCAACAGCGTTTTGCAGGACCAGCCACTCGGGAACCAACTGCGTGAGATGGCTGAGATGGAGACGGAGCGAGACCATAC
>CALMAV010000321.1:5465-5708 GCA_937859895.1 uncultured Bryobacterales bacterium
GCCGGATCCCAGTTGACGAAGAAGCCCCATACCAAAGGTTGACCGGCTGCCGGTTTAGCTGCCGGGCGGGGATGGATGACTGGGGAAAGCGAACGAACGTAGCGAACCGGTTTGGAGGGTTTTGGGATGCGGTACGGAATGTTAGCAGCCAGCCGCTTGCCTCCTAGGAGGGACAACTCCTCCAACTGCACCACGGGAGCAACGGCCGGCAAGCCCAGCACGGGCAACTGAGGGAGGCTGATG
>CALMAV010000322.1 GCA_937859895.1 uncultured Bryobacterales bacterium
GATGCTCGACAGGGGCACGGCCAGTGCCGTCAATGATCCGAACGTCCTGAAGCACGTAACGTCCGCTGCTTCCCTGGCCGAAGACCGGCAGCGTCAACAGCGTGAGGATAGCGATGGATGAAAGTCTCACGAGCAGGTAGACTCCAGAACTACTCAATGTGAATCAGCACTATCGAGTCGTTTGCGCAGCCGCCTGCAAGGAGGGCGTGTTCAGGTTGCTGTGCTTGCGACTGTAGCCGAAGTACACGGTCAACCCAATCATCATCCAAAAGAGAGCAGTAAGTTGGGTCCGGAGATCGAGAGAAACGATCATGCCGCCGCAGACGACTACGCCCAGGATGGGAACCAGAGGAACCAGCGGAGTGCGGAAGGGACGCGCGAGAGCCGGCTGGGAGTGACGCATAATCCAAACGCCGATACAGACCAGGGCGAAGGCGAACAGCGTACCGATAGAGGTTAAATCACCAGCCAACGACCCCGGAATGAAGCCGGCAAACAGGCCGACAAAGACGAACAAAACCATGTTGCACTTGTAAGGAGTCTGGAGCTCTGAAAAGAGTTTCGGCAGCAGGCCATCGTTAGCCATCGAGTAAAACACGCGGCTTTGGCCCAGAAGCATCACCAGAATGACGGATGAAAACCCAGCCAGAATGGCAACTGTGACAGCCGTCCCGAGCCAGTGATACCCGGGCATGTAGTGCTGAATCGCATACGCTACCGATGCTTCTTTGCCTGCAGTTCCAAACTCGCGCCAGTTGCAGACACCAGTGAGCACATAACCGAAAAGAATATAGAGGACCGTGCAAAGCGCCAGCGAACCGAGAATGCCTACCGGCATATCTTTGCTGGGATCTTTGCACTCTTGGGCCGCCGTAGAAACAGCATCAAAACCGATGAAGGCAAAAAAGACAATGCCCGCGCCGCCCAGAACACCTGCCCAGCCATGTTTGAAAGTTCCTTCGTGACCGGCCATGTCCGCCGGAATGGTGAAGGGGTGATAGTTCGCTCCATTGATGAACTGCCAGCCGAGCGCGACGAAAACGACTACGATGCTCAGCTTGATAATCACGATCACCATGTTGACCCCAGCAGACTCAGCGGTGCCCTTAATCAGTAGGGCTGTCAGCAGCAGGAGAATCAGTAATGCGGGAGCATTCACCAATCCGTGCACACCGGCCGCCGAAGTTTCCATAGGGGAGTGGCACCATTGAAACGGAATCAGGCCGCCTAAGAGGTTGTTGAGGTATTCGCTCCAGGCAATGGACACCGTTGCTGCCCCTAAAGCATATTCGAGCACCAGAGCCCAGCCGATAATCCAGGCGACGAACTCGCCCATTGTCGTGTAGGCGTATGTGTAGGCGCTGCCGGCAATGGGGATCATGGCAGCAAATTCGGCATAACACAGCCCCGCAAATGCGCAGCCAGTAGCAGCAATAATAAAAGAAATTATTACTGCTGGGCCCGCTGCTTCAGCCGAGGCTGCCGCAGTCCGTACGAATAGCCCAGCACCGATGATGGCGCCAACGCCCAGAGCCACCAGACTTTTAGCCGTTAGAGTTCGCTTCAGATGACTGTGCGCAGCTTGTTCGAGCAGGGCTGATAACGGCTTCAGGCGGGTAAGGCTCGGGCTCATGGGTAAACGCTAGGCTAACAGACTGCCCAGAGGGGTGCAATACAGATTGTGTTAGCCGTCAGGAAAGCAAATGGTTCCACTCGCGCGCTAAGCGCCCTATTTCGCCGAAGTTGGAGGAGACGGGAAGAAGGCCGCTGATGACCGCCACAGAGTCAGCGCCGGCAGTAACAACTTGCGTAGCATTTTCCAAGGTAATGCCGCCGATCGCAACCAGTGGTTTACGGGTAAGCATGCGTAGTTTCTCAAGCTTGGGAAGGCCGATAGCGGGGTCGGGATTCAACTTGGAGCTTGTCGCGTAAACCGGACCAAGCGCGAGATACTCTACATCCAGCTGGTCGGCGTCCAAGAGTTGTTGGCGATTATGCGTCGAAAATCCGATGGGTCGATGGCCGACCACCACTCGTGCGGCAGCTGGGGGAAGATCATCTTGGCCTAGGTGAACGGCGGCATCGAGCAGGGTGGCGAAGTCTGCGCGGTCGTTCACAACGAAGAGCGCGCCGGCTGACTTGCACGCACCTGCGATCGCCGCTGCTTCGGCAAAGTGCTTTTCGGTCCACCCTTCTTTATGGCGGTACTGCAGAATACCGACCCCGGCCTCCAAAAGCGTGTTCGCAAAGGCTACTGGTGAAAAGCCCCGCGCGTGCAGCAGCGCTGTGTCAATGATGGGATACAGCCGCGGTAACGAGAATCTCACTTGGAGGCCAAATGCTTGTCGAAGAAAGCGGCGGTACGTCCGAAGGCGTCTTTCAGAGTTTGATCCCGCACGTAGCCATGGCTCTCCTCGGGATAAAAGATTTCTTCGAAGGGCTTGCCTTCTGACACCAGCTTTTCGGACAGCTGCACCGCATCCTGAAACAGGACATTGTTGTCGGCCATGCCATGGACAAGCAGCAGGTGGTTCTGGAGCTGCTGGGAGAAGTGGATGGGGGAACTACGTTCGTAGGCCTCTGGATTTTCGGCCGGTGTGGTCAAGCGCTGATCGGTGTAGCTTGCGTTGTAGTTAGCCCAATCGTAGACGCCTGAGAAAGCAGCACCAGCCTGAAAGACGGTGGGTGCGCGGAAC
>CALMAV010000323.1:0-3323 GCA_937859895.1 uncultured Bryobacterales bacterium
CCTTTGCACCAACCGAGGAGGTTCGTGAGCAGCTGATTACCAACCTAATCACTACTTGTGAGCGACGTTTTTACGACCCGGCGCTCCATGGCGTTTCTATTCGCGACATTCTCACCGGCGAACAGTCTCGGCTTCTGCGAACTTCCACTTTCCCCTCCGACATCAACCACTTGCTTTCAAGCCTCAATGCTTACCCGGTCGAATTTGGACACGAATCCGAGCGGCGTATTGGGCTTTGGAAGTCGATCAAATGTAGCTTTTTCCGCTGGAACGGCGCTTGGATCTTTCAAGATGTACTAATCGGAGGACACGCTATAACGGCGGGTGTTCGACCTGGAGCAACTCTTCTCGCCGTTGATGATGCCGAACTCGACGGCACCGATATACCCCGTTTTAAGCAGAGCAGCTGTGTAAGAGTCAACTTCCGAAATGTAGGAGAAAAACCCCAGACGTTCGAATTCAATCCGGCTGAAAAGGAAAACGAGGATCGCACCCGGTACGTAGAGCATCGCCAGCTTGACACTGGAATCGGCTATCTCAGGGTCAGTAAGTTTCCTGGGATTCTTGGCATGCGTGTCGCGCATCAGATTGGCTCGGCCGTGCGGGCACTTCGAGGCTCTAGGGTCATGATCGTGGACATGCGAGGGAATCTTGGATCTGCGGGTGCCGGGAATCTCAGGCTGATGAGCTACATGACCCCGGAGAAGATCCCGGTAGGTTACAGCCTCACCCGCACGCGGGCAGAACAAGGATACAAACGGGAAGAGCTGGCACAATTCACGCAGATCCCGCGCTTGAAGCTACTAGCCCCTCTGACTCTCTTGAAGTTCAAAGACGGTGACAAGTCGATCGCCATAGTGACTGAAGGGTTGGGTAAGCAGACGTTCCATGGTCGAATGATCATGCTCGTGAATGAGCACACGATTTCTGGAGGCGAGATCGTCGCGGGCTTTGCCTCCGATCACAAATTGGCAACTCTGGTTGGTACTCCAACAGCAGGTAAGCTGCTTGGCTGGTCTTCTTTATCGATTGGTCATGACTGCTTCTTTACCTTACCTACGGTCAATTACCTGACATGGGAAGGCCGCTCGTTTGAGGGGAGCGGTGTGGCTCCCGATCATCACGTTCCCTTCTCGCTCGAAGCTGCTTTGACCGGAGTCGATAATCAGCTCGAGGCGGCCGCCCAAATAGCCCGTACTCTTTAGTCCAAAGTTCCAAACCTTAAATCATGCATTTTTCCGCCGTCATCATTGTTCTAACTCTGTCCCTCGTCCCGACTCTGAAGGCAGAGACTCGTGACGCAAAGCAAGAACTGGCAGAAGGAGTGAAAGCCGCAGAGTCCTACAACTGGGCTGAAGCCGGGGCTCACTTCCATTCCGCCCAACTTCACCTTTCTTCATCTGACACCAAAGAGCAACTCCTTGCGAAGGTGGGTTTCATGCGCTCCACTATGGAGCAACGAAACTTGGCGGAGCTAACTCGGCAATATCAAACTCTGTCTCAAACGTCAGTGGTCCGCAATGATCCTTACTTACGAATGTGGTTGTACATCGCCAAGGGAGATTGCGACAACGATCTTCAATTTCCTGAGGCAGCACGGCGCGATTGGCAGATCGTTCAGCAGACAGCTACCGACATCAAAGATTCAAAGTGGAGATATCGCGCTAAAGGTGAACTCGCAATCCCGGCGTATTATCTTGGCAATCTCGCAAGTTCTCGCCAGCTAGTAACTGAGGCGCTGCAGGCAGCAACAGCCGCAAAGGACAACGCTGCGGTAGTCAGACTCTTGACTCACATTGGCACAGTGTATATGTTACGAGGAGATTTCGCGAACGGCATGGATCACCTGAGTAAGGCCGATCAACTTGCTGTGACGATACCTGAGAGCGGTTATCCAGTGAACGTCAAAGAGGGTGAACTGCTAGGCCTCATCGGGACGGGCAAGCTCGAGGAAGCCATGGTTCTAGCAAATGACATCATCACCCGAATGCATTCGCAAGATCGGCGCATAAACGAGGCGCAAACCCGGGTGATGCTGGCGGGAATCTACCAACGACAGAAGAACCTAACCGCAGCACTAGGCGAACTCAAACTTGCCATTCAGATCTCGGAAAAAGGGAACTACTATCACTCACTCTCCGAAGCTCAGATGGCCCTGGCTAACCTGTATCTCCAAATTGGAGACCTTCGCCAATCGTCCAATTGGGTCGCAAACTCTATCGATTCTGGCGGCAGAAGCGGTATCGTGTCTGACTTGCCGGCACACATGTTGTTGCTAGCGCGCCTAAGGGTGAAAGAAAAACGATACGCAGAGGCCGCCGCAATTTTCACGAGGGCAGAAGACGAGGTCGACGCACAGCTTGCGCTAACGCCGATGTCTACTAAGCCATTGCTTCTGAGATCGACTAGTAACATTTACACAGATCACTTCGAGCTTTCTGCGGAGCACTTCCACAACATCAACAGCGACTACGCAATTATCGAGCGTGTTCGCGGACGTATGCTTACCGATCTGCTAAAGAATGGAAGTTTCTCCGGTGAGACTGGCGACGATTCTGCCGAGCAAGAAGTTAGCGCTTTAAGGCTGAAACTCGCTTCTGCAACAACGGCTAATGACGTTGCTCGCGCTCGAGAGGCGATATTCTTCGCCCGCCATAAGCGTTGGCTTGACAAGGAAACCGGGTCAGCCCCAGCTTTCCGGCAAAATGCGGGCGCCGTACTCCCCATCGCGGTTGTTCAACGGAAGTTAAAGCAATCTGAAGTTCTAATCGAGTACGTTGTAGCTGCTCAATCGGTGTACGCGATTGTTATGACGAATCGATCGGCATACCTCGCGAAGATCGGGGCCACTTCCGTCGTGAACGAGGCAGTGAACCACTTCGTAACTGCCGTTCGCACTAAGCAGAGTGCCTGGAACGAAGGAGCCGCACTCTATACTCTGTTGTTCAACTCGATTCCTGAAGCAGCTAATCACTCTGACCTGGTGCTTATCCCGGATGGTCAACTGTACAGCGTCCCGTTCGCCGCGCTGGTAGTTGGTGGAAAGCGACTGGTCGAAACTCACTCCATCATTCGTGCGCCCTCAGTCAGCAGTTATGTGCTCCTAGGCGGCCGCAGAGACGGGGCTGTTCATCATGGCCTCTTAGCAGTAGGGGGTGTTCGGTATAACTCGGATCTTTCCCGCGTATCAGGGGTTCGCGGCTATGGAGAGAAATTGAGCAACCTTCCAGGATCTCTGGAGGAGGCAGACGCTGCTTCCGATGTGCTGGGCCCGCTGCTTGGGCGGAGTCTGCTCCTAGAGGATACGTTGGCCACTGAGACTG
>CALMAV010000323.1:3333-4982 GCA_937859895.1 uncultured Bryobacterales bacterium
CAGGAAAGGGAAGTGGTTCACTTGGCCGTGCATGGAATGTCTCACACAAAAGACGATCCTGAACTTGCCGCCCTAGTCTTCCTGCAGGACAAAGTGTCTGGCGAAGACGGGATCCTCGAAGTCCCTGAGATTCTTAGGATGCACCTACGATCAGATTTAGTAGTGTTATCGGCATGTGAGACCGCGGTCGGAGAACTTCAGGGTGAAGAAGGTGTGGCAAACCTATCACGGTCCTTCCTCTTAGCGGGAGCAGAAAGTGTGACGTCCACTCTCTGGTCGGTTGACGACGCTTTCAGCGCGACGTTGATGAAGCACTTTTACCTTTCGCTAGCGGAAGGTGTATCGAAAGCGAGTGCCTTGGAAACCGCACAAAGGTACGTCTTGACCCATTTCGAAGGAACGGCTGTTCCCTGGTACTGGGCAGGATACGTAATCGAGGGCGATTCAAGCGGGCCCCTTCCAACATTCGAGGCTAGGAACCCGCACTCAGCTCAGGAGAAGAGGGTACACACGCCACCTGCGAGTGCCGCGGCCAATGGCGGCTATGTAAGCGCCCGCTGAAAGGCTTGAGAAATCAACCGGGAATGAAACAACCGTGTGACCGTTGACGATTTCAGCGTTCCCTTTCGTAGCTTGAAGCGCTGAGCCGTCCTCGGTTTTTCGAATCTGCATCTGGTACTCACCATCTTCGCTACCTAGGGGAAGATGCACCCGTATGAACCCCCGCGATCTCGATGCTCGCTGCTGGCTAACTGTATCTGGACCGCTATCCGACCCTCTCAAAGCGCTAGTCTCTAGATTCCAATCACCGATTTGAACATCATGCTTAGCAGGCCTAGAACGGGTAATTACAACTATCGGAATCGTCGCAATAGCTGCTGCCAGCAGGCCGACAGCTGCGCGACGATGAATTATCCTCTTGCCTCTAAACTCTTGCTTGCAGGCCAAGAAGACCCGGTAACAAGGCGAGCAGTGTGTGATGTGCTCCCAAAGCTCATCAGCTTCCAAGTGGGTTCGGCCCGCAACATCCCGGACAACATCATCGCCCGGACAACCCCGGCGCTCAGGATTAGGATAGTTTTGAAGAATTGAGTCCTGGACAGCGCGACTGATTCGATCAAACTTCTGTTCTGGCGATTCACCCATCCAATGCGGAAGTTTAGCGTATTGAGCAGCTTAAACCTAGAGGCCCAAGTGTTCAGTACTATCAGACATCCAAGTTCAGAAGCCTAGCAGCCTTGTCCATCCACCGTCGAAATCGCCGTTGGGTAACGTTCGGATCGCGACGCATACTGAAGCCAATTTCCTTCCAGGTACAGCCGTCTCTAAGCAGACGCATCATTTGATCAATATCCTCTAGCCCGCTCTCGCGGAGACGTTTGCCCAAGACGGCTAGATCCATTTCGACGCCGTACTTTGCATCGTAATCGCATGGATCGGCAAGCAATCGACCCGATAAGGCCTTATCAAGCTCGTCTAGCTGGACATTTAGCCCTCGCCGCTCACGGAAGCTCCCGGCTCGGAGATCTCGCGCACACCACTTAGCCTGAACGTAGATCCGACTGCTCGGTGACCGACCGAAATCTTCACCGTGCGTTCGCCAGACTGTTTTGACTGCCGATTCGGTTAACTCGGATACTCGCCAGACA
>CALMAV010000324.1 GCA_937859895.1 uncultured Bryobacterales bacterium
AGGAATCGCATTGGCCCAGGCAAATCGGCGAGTTCTGGTTATTGATGGAGATCTGCGACGTCCACGCCTTCATAAGTCGATGGCCATTCCGAACGACTGTGGCTTGCGTGATGTTCTGCGTGGAGACGTCGCGATTGCAAACGGTTCGCTTGATCGGTTCTGTCGCGCCTCTCAGGTGCCGAACATGTTTATCCTTCCAAGTGGCACTGGGACAGAGGAGCCGAGTGGCCTACTCTACTCGCCACTACTGCAGCCTCTTCTTCAAAAGCTGATTGAGGAGTTCGACGTTGTTTTAATTGATAGCCCACCTGTCCTTCACTTAGCTGACGCACGCATCCTGGCAGGCTCAACCGATGGAGTAATCCTCGTTCTCCGGGCCCGTTCCACAGATAGAGAAGCTGCTATGAATGCTCGCGATCTGTTCCAGCATGATCAGGTTCGGATTGTTGGCACCATTCTCAACGACTTCGATCCGTTGACTCACGGTAACTCCGGCTACTACGACTCCTATCACAAGTACGCACAGGCAAACAGCAGTGACGGCGGAGAGTTGCGTCACGCATGACCACAACCGTTGCTCCGCCGGCCATCAGCCAGCAAGCTCCCAGGTGTTCGAGCAATCTGGCGGCAACGCGAATCCCGGTTCTTGCCTATGTTCACCTGCGAAATATTCATAATTCGACGGGTGCTGGGCGAGTGGCTCGGCAGCTAACCTCCCACTTGTCCCATCGCCCTGACGTTGATCTAAAGATACTTGCCGATCGTGCCGATCATGCCCGAATCGTTCCTCAGGTCGGCGCACCGTGGGATGGCTACGATTACCGGCTCTTCAATCGTGATACTTCTCGCCAGCAGGCAAACTGGTTTCTCTGGAACAGTCCTTCCGCTGGAGACTTCTGGACCGATGCGCAGATCATCTTCTGTACAGGCGAATCTTACGTTCCGAAAGGCCGTGCTCGCCTGGCCGTTACGGTTCACGATGCTGCCTACTTTGAGAGCAGTGCGCACCGGTGGAACAGAGCATTCCTTCAGCAACGGTTTAAGTGGCAGCTCCTGTACAAACGGTTGGAGAAGAAAGCGGATCTGTTTCACGCCGTCTCCCAGTTTTCGGCTGATCGACTGGGCCACTTCTTCCCCGGGATTCGCTCGCGCTTGCGTGTGGTACACAACGCAGTCACGCCGCACTTTTTTGGAGCCGTCTCTGAAGCTGGAACCGCTTGGCTCCAAGGAGCAGGCCTCATCGAACGTCCTTATTTGCTCGTGCCGGGAGGACTACACTTCCGTAAAAACGCTGACTTAATCCTAACTGCTTGGAGTCAGCTGAAAACGCTCCAGAAGGATTTGACGCTGGTCGTGGTCAACCACTCCAATCCAGACTACGTCAGCAAACTACAGCTAATAGATTCCAGCGCTATTGTGACCGGATTTGTATCCGATAACGCGCTGCACGCTCTTTACGCCAATGCGAAAGCAGTCTGGTTCCCCTCTCGCTATGAGGGCTTCGGCTTACCAGTTGTTGAAGCCATGGCAAGTGGTGCCCCAGTCCTGGCTAGTAATGCGTCGTCCTTGCCCGAAATAGCCGGAGATGCGGCGATCCTGGTTGAGCCTACTCACGCTTCTAAGCATGTCGAGGCACTTGACGCGCTGCTGCGAGACGAAAGTCTGCAAGAGGATCTGCGCACCCGAGGCTATAAGCGAGCCGCCCAATTCACGTGGGACAGGTCAGCAGCACAGCTAAAGCAATACTTCGATTCCATTCTCTAGGTGATTGATGAAACAGGACAGACAGAGTTCAAACACCAAAGCCGTCGTCGTTCACCGAGGCGCTCGTGATGCTTATCAGGTTTCGCGCGCCCTGTCCGAAGCAGGTCTGCTTGAGGCGCTCGTCACGGATCTTTATTGGCCTCAGGACAACACTTGTGCTCGGGCGATGTCGCGTCTGCTTCCCTCAGCTTTCCAGAATATGCTGCGCGCACGCTTTGCTCAGGGCCTGCCCTCATCGGAAGTGAAGCTCTGCCTGCCCTCCGGTCCTTTCTCTTTCCTGTTGGACAAGTTGCCGGGGGTTACTAGCAGGACTCGTCAACAGGCCCAGCGCTACACCGATGCTGCGCTGGGGCGGATGGGCGGCAAAATTGCCGAACAAACGAACTCCAAGCTACTAAGCTACAGCTACTACGGATATCACGCCTTTTCCACTTACTGTCGCCCGGGCATACTCTTTCAGGTCCACCCACACCCAGTTAGTGTGCGCAAACTTTTGCAGCGGGAACTGGAAGCACATCCGGAATGCCGCGCCTCTCTTGAAAAAGAGTGGGAACTGGCGCTTTCTGACCAAGACTTCCGAACGTTGACTGCCGAGACAGAAATGGCTGCGCGCTTTCTTTGCGCCTCTTCTTTTACCAAAAACACGCTGGTTGAAAATGGTGCGCCCGAAAACTTGATCGATGTCATTCCTTACGGGATCGACCTGCAGCGCTTCCATCCTGGACAGCCCTCGAGGAGTGCCGGCCGGCCATTCCGGCTGCTCTTCGTAGGGACAATCAACCAACGAAAAGGAATCAAGTATTTGCTTGAGGCCATGCGTCTTCTGCGCTCGAAGAACGTTCATTTAACTGTATGCGGGCGAGTTGTCGATGACCTGAAAATTTTTGACCCGTTTGCCTCTCAAGTTGATATACGTCCTTCTGTGAGTTCCCTTGAACTCCTGCGCGCGTACCAAGAGGCGGACCTATTTGTCTTTCCTTCTATTGTCGAAGGGTTCGCTCAGGTTCTTTTGGAGTCGCTCGCTTGTGGTTTGCCCATCTTGAGTACGACCCACACCGCCGCTCCTGACTTGATTGAGGACGGGATTCACGGGTTCGTGGTAGAACCGCGTAGACCCGATCTGCTTGCTGAAAAAGTTGAGTGGTTAATCGACCATCCATCCCAATTGCAAGAGATGCGTCATGCGGCTCGACAAAGAGCTGAACTTTTCACGTGGCAGCGATTCCGCGACGGCGTTGTTCGCTCTGTTCGGTCATTTGAACCGGTTGATCAAGACCGGCAGGAAAGATTGACCCAATATGTTTGAAGCCCTCCTTTGGATCACTTTTGCCATTGCGGCAATCGGGATTTTGGTTGCGTATGACTCCAGTCGGGATGTATTCCATCCGCTGGTTTTCATCGCGCCCATGATGATCTTCCTGTATGCCTGGATGCCGGCGAAACTCTACGAGTCTGGAATCTTGTTCCAGTATTTTGACAATAATCAACTTGTCTTTGTTCAAACTCTGAACGCTCTCGGCATTCTAGCTTTCGTCGGAGCCTGCTTGGTGGCAAGCAGCCGCGTGCGGTTTTCGCCAAGGCCGTCAGAGAAGCTGTCTCGTATCGGCTGTAATCGGCTTCGACTTGGAGCGGCTATCACCGGCTGCGTTGGCCTGACATGTTGGCTCATTTCGATTGTCAACGTAGGAGGGTTCGTTAATGCATTTAGCCGTTCATACAGCGGAGGCTGGGACGACAGCGGGTACATCAGGGACGGCAATCTCCTTCTGCTGGTAGGTGTACTTCTAACGCTTGGAGCAATTGCTTCCGATGGACTCAAACTGATCAACCTTGTTCTTGCCTGCTTGTTTGGTCTGCCTTGGCTTACTCAGGCGCTGCTGACGGCTCGGCGTGGGCCCACTTTTGCCATCTCCGTTGTAGTTCTATTGGGTTCCTTTCTCTTAAAGAACAGACGGCCTCCCGCCATAGCAGTTCTATTCGGAGGCTTGGCACTCGGCTGGTTATCGTTATTCCTTGTCACTAATAGAGGCAATATCTACCTCGGCTCCCAATCTTCTTTTCAAACAGACGTAAAGGATTTGAGCAATATCGTCGAAAAGTCTGATACAGGCAACGAATATATCTATGGAGCCGGATCTGTGATTAGTGCTGATCGCCGTGGACATTATTTCTGGATGCGCCGATATCTGGCGCAGCTCTTTGTCCGCCCGATCCCTACTTCAATCTGGCCCACAAAGTACGAAGACTTCGGGGTTCCGGAACTGCTGCAAAATGCCGGCACCGGCGAGGGAATCGCTGACGCACTGGGATGGGTAGGAGCAGTAGGCTCCGCACCAGGCATTGTCTCCGATCTTTGGATTGAACTTTGGTGGCTCGCTGTTCCTTTCATGGGTGTTCTGGGATGGCTGTGGGGTTGGGTCTGGCGTAAAGCCGTGCATGGGGGCTCAGCCTGGAAATGTCAGTACGTCGTCCTTGCTGCCCTGTCCATGTATCTGGTGATGCAGACCATGGAAGCCGTTATATTTCGTTCCATTTTGCTCTCACTACCGTCCTGGCTGGTCTGGAGATGGGCCCAGCGTGGGTCGCGAACTCAAGCGTTCGCATCTGCTGCTCAATCTGGATTACGCGACTTCATGGAAAACGAGGATTTTCGCCGTGCTTACAACTGAAAAAAGCAGTTCTGTCCAGCCCGCTCAAGTCAGTCGATCACCTCGAGCGGTCATTCTGTGGATCGATTGGTATCCCTACCATGTCGCTCGCTTTCAGGCTCTATGGTGCCATCCCAGCTTGCATGAAGCCATTACTGGGATCGAGATGGTGGGCGGGACCGGCGTTCACCGCGGCCTCAAATTTCGGGAAGAAATTCCAGGGGAGCTTCCGGTTACGACCCTATTCCCCCAAGGCAGTTGGTCTCAGGTTGGCCAGTTAAAACTTGCTAAGGCTGTCTGGCGGGAGTTGACGAAACAGAACCCGTCGAGTGTTCTCGTACCTGGCTACTACAATCTTCCTGCACTTGCTGCTGCTCTCTGGGCCAGAATCAAGGGCCGGCGATCTATTCTGATGACGGAGAGCACCGAAGAGGACCACAACCGTACTTGGTGGAAGGAGCTCTGCAAGTCCGTCCTTCTCAAACTGTTCTTCAGCCACGCCATTGCTGGCGGAAAAGCCCACCGGCGCTATCTCAAGCGACTCGGTTTCCCGGCTAGCCGGACAGCTCGCTTCTACGACGTTGTAAATAATAAGTTCTTTTGGAACCGAGCACAGGCAGACCGTGTCCGGTTCCGAGCAGATGAACTCAGCCTTCCAGACCACTACTTTCTGTTTGTCGGTCGCTTAGCCGAGGAAAAAAATGTTAACCGGCTTGTCCAAGCCTACCTCGACTATCGCCGGGATGGAGGGTCATGGTCTTTGGTGTTAGTTGGTGGGGGTCCGGCGGAAGCGGAACTCCGACAAACAGCCTCCTCTTCGCTCTTCGCGAAAGACATTCATTTCGAGGGCCTTCGCACTTCCAATGAACTACCCCCGTACTACGCTTTTGCGGGCTCTTTCATCCTTCCCAGTTTCAGAGAGCCCTGGGGGTTAGTCGTCAACGAAGCGATGGCATCGGGGTTGCCCATAATGGTGTCCTCTGCCTGCGGCTGTGCGGAGGACTTAGTCGAAGACGGCCAGAATGGCTTCCTCTTCGATCCGAACTCAA
Organism: uncultured Bryobacterales bacterium; assembly: GCA_937859895.1. Taxonomy (GTDB): domain Bacteria; phylum Acidobacteriota; class Terriglobia; order Bryobacterales; family Bryobacteraceae; genus Bog-105. The sequence continues at coordinate 5,462 of CALMAV010000324.1, forward strand.
CTGAAGCGATTTCATCTTGCTTGCGCCGCATGGAAGATCTATCCGTCGCGGAACGGAAGGCCATGGCAAACCGCTCGTGCGAGATTATCGCCGGCTTCTCGCCAGAAGCTTGGGCTAATGAAGTCGATTCCCTAGTTGGTGCGCAGTGATGGTCGCTCCTGGGGCAGTTGACAAAGATACCTTTTTGGAACCGTTAGTCAATGGAAGGAACGGAGCGTCACTACAAACCTCGTCGTGGGTTCAAGTGCTTGCTCACCTAGACCCGAAGTACGGCGGTGTTAGTTCAGCAGTTCCGCAATTGAGTGAAGCCGTTGCTCGAACGCGCGAGTACAGTATCCGCTTGGCCGGCTTCTGCGAAAAAGGCGAGGATTACCGGCCTTCCTTAATGCCCGGTTTAGCTATTGAGCACTTTCCACTCGCCAGCCGGGATTGGAATGTAAGTGCACAGAGCAAACTTTCAACCTGGGTCGAGGAAGCTGCTGGTTTACACATCCACGGCTTATGGCAGCGCAGCACTAGCTTGACTGCGAAACTTGCCCAGAAAGCTGGAAAGCCTTACATAATTTCCGCTCACGGGATGCTTGAGCCTTGGGCGCTGGCGAATAAACGTTGGAAGAAGCGCGTCTACCTTGCCTTGGTAGAAGGCAAGAACCTTCGCCAAGCTGCGTGCTTGCACGCCTTAACTGAGGCGGAAGCTGAGGACTATCGTCGGCTCGGCTTGCGCAATCCCATAGCCGTGATTCCGAATGGGGTGAACGTCCCTCTACAGTCGTCTCCTCATCAGTTCTTATCTAAGTTCCCCGCGCTGGCAGGCAAGCGGCTCATCCTATTCTTAAGCAGGATTCATTTTAAGAAAGGCCTCGACATACTTTGCGAGGCTTGGTCTCGCCTTGCACCCCTTTGGCCAGACACTCAACTCGTTCTCGCGGGACCCGATTTTGAAGGCACGCAGGCGAAAGTTGAGCAACTGATTCATCAGCTTGGCCTCGGCAGCCGTGTCACCTTCACGGGAATGCTGAAAGCTGACATGAAATGGAGTGCGCTAGCAGCAAGCGAATTTTTCGTGCTTCCTTCTTACTCCGAAGGTCTGAGCGTCTCGGTCCTGGAAGCCATGGGCGTGGGAAAGCCTGTCGTAATTACAGACAAGTGCAATCTCCCCGAAGTTCAATTGCGAGCCTGTGGGACTGTCACCCAGCCTAATACATCAGCCGTACAAGAGGCAATGAATTCAATGCTTCATTGTTCTCCTGCAACCCGGCACGCTATCGGCCAAGCTGGGCACGATTTGGTAAGAACCCGGTATAGCTGGGACGTTATCGGCAAACAGACTGCCTCCCTCTACCAATGGCTTCAAGGGGGATCTTATCCCTCTGGTGTACACCTGATCCCAGAAGGGAGCTCGCTATGAGCCATGTCCGACTGGCAGAGTTTCAAAACGACTGGTTTTATCCGGGCCGGTCTAAGCTGTGGCAACTAACCTGGTTCTTCTTAGGCCTACCGCTACTTCGGTCTCCCCTGCTTCCATCTTCAAGTTTGAGGGTCCGGCTTCTGCGATTCTTCGGATCCGACATCGGGGCTGGCGTGGTAATCAAACCCGGAGTTCGGGTTAAGTATCCCTGGCATCTCATCGTTGGCAACGATTGCTGGATAGGTGAAGACTGCTGGATCGATAATCTCACAACCGTTCGCCTTGGGAACGACGTCTGTGTCTCCCAGGGCGTGTATTTTTGTACCGGAAATCACGACTGGACGGACCCTACGTTTTCGTTGGTCGTCAAACCAATCACTTTAAAAGATGGATCTTGGGCAGGTGCCAAGACGATTCTCGCACCGGGTGCTGTTCTCGGGCAATGTGCCATCGCTGCTGCTGGCGCGGTAGTTATGCGAGAGGTTCCCGCTTACGAAATCCATGCTGGGAACCCCGCTTCCTTCATTAAGCATCGGGCACTTCGCAACCAGAGTGTGCTCGAGGAGCAGGAAAGGGTTGCCTCATGAG
>CALMAV010000325.1 GCA_937859895.1 uncultured Bryobacterales bacterium
CTCCTCACAGCCTTTCGTATGCGGGCGTACGTCGTGGATTGTGTTCAGGTGCTTGCATGTTGTGCTCATTATTTTGTCTTTCCCCGATAACTATAACTCTGCCCGGCGCGCCCAATGGATAGGGCGAATGTTGGACAGCAGTAATGTCTCGATAGACTGTGAGTCGATGCTAAGGCGGGTGTGCGCAGCTCTCTATGTCTGCGCAATGTGCTGTGCGGATCAGCAGCCTGCTCCCGAGAAGGTTCTGGAACAACTACGTAAGAACACGGATCAGCAAGTCACCCAGGCCGCTGACTACACCTGTGTAGAGACCGTAAACCGAACTGAGTACTTCAACCTGACAGAGCCTGGGCCAAGCTGTGGGCATCGCGAGCTTTCGCTCCTTAACCAGCCCTATCAGCACGATCGGCTGCGGTTGGACGTAGCGGTATCCGGCACCGGGGAGATGTTTTCCTGGCATGGTGCGGGAGAGTTCTCCAGCACTGGCATCGAGAGCATTGTGCAATCGGGAGCGGTGTCTTCAGGCACATTCATTGGGTACTTGCGTAACGTGTTCTTTTCCCGTGGCGTACTGATTCGTTATGGCGGACGAGTGCAGAGCGGCACGCAAGACACAATGACGTTCAACTATAATGTGCCGTTGCAGAGCAGCAGGCAGCAACTGCTGATCGGCTCGCAAAAGATAGCGGTCCCGTTCCACGGTTCTTTCGTCACCGATCTCCGGACGAACCAGCTCAGGAGTCTCACCGTCGTTATCGATCACACCCCGGCGAACTCGCCGGTGTGTTTTGCCGAGCAGACGATTACATACTCAGTCAAAGAAATTTCCGGGACGGCTGCATTGATTCCGCATACCTCCACCTTGGCTGTCGACTCGCTTGAGCATCAGTTCAGCAGGAGCGAAACGGAATTCTCAGGCTGCCATGCCTTCCGGGGCGAATCGACGATACACTACTCCGATATCGAAAATGCGCCTGCTGCCTCTAATGCACTGCAGGAGATCAAGGGAGGGTTGGAGGGTGTTCGGCTCCATGCCTCCATCAGCACCGACATTACCAGCGAGTCCTCCTACACCGGAGATCTCGTACGCGGCGCTTTGCAGAGCCCGGTAAGGATCCCTGGAACCGAGACCCGCATCCGGAAAGGCGCCGAAGTAGAGGGCGTGATTACTCGCCTTGCTTTCCGTTACTTTCCGAATCCACACTACGTCCTTGTGATCTCACTGCGGAAAATTATCAACGGAAATCGAAGTTTCCTACTCCAGGCAAAGCCAAGGACTTCGGGTGGAGACTGGCAACTGCTTAGAGAGATGTACCGAGTCGCCAGAGATCTCAGTCCGGGCATACAATCGGAGGCCAGAGAGGGTGAGTTTCTCTACCTTGGCCGTCATTTTCGTACTGGCGGACGACTGCAGGGCGTCTGGGTCACAACGCGCTGAATCAGGCGCGAGTAGTATAGTTCCATGTCGATCACAACACGGCGCGGCTTTGTTGCGCAATCCGCGGTCTTGGCTTCTTTGGTGAAGCCTCTATTATCTGCTCCATTAAACGATGGCGACCTTGGCGTACAGCTTTACACAGTTCGTGATGTGATCAAAAAAGATCCCGCGACAACCTTGAAAGCCATTGAGAACATCGGCTACAAGGAGATTGAATCAACCGACTTTGCCAAGGGCGATCCCGTGTGGAAAGCGCTGGCAGCGTCGCCGCTCAAATTAGTGAGCATCCATGTCAATTCCGCTAGCTTCACCAAGCCAGACGAATTGAAGGCTAGGTTCGCAGACTTCAAGAAGCGCGGTTTTCAATACGTGGTTTATCCCTACGTACCGGATTCGGAGCGCGGAGGCGCCGATGTTTATAAGCGGCTGGCGGCCGCTCTCAACCAGGCGGGCCAACTGGCCAAAGCTGATGGGCTGACGCTTTGCTATCACAACCATGCTTTCGAATTCGGCAAGGTGGGCGATACGACTCCGCTTCAGATCATCCTCTCTGAAACACAGCCGGACACGCTTAGTTTGGAACTCGACATGTTCTGGGTGAGCGTTGCCGGCCATGATCCGGTGGCACTCTTGAAGCAGTACAGAGGTCGCGTACCGCTACTTCACCTGAAAGACAAAGCCCAGGGAGTACCTGTTCAATTCAACGAAAAGGTCCCGGAAAGCGCGTTCAAAGAAGACGGCAGCGGTTCGATTGATATACCTGCAGTATTGGCGGCTGCGAATACAGCAGGAGTAAAGAATTACTTTGTTGAGCAGGACCACACCCCAGGTGACCCAGTCGATAGCTTGCGGCAAAGCTACAAGTATTTAAGCAAGCAGTTCAAAAGTTAAGAGGAGTTGGAAATGTATCAGGACCGTTAAGCTCGTTCCTGATACGTTCCTTCAGACGTGCTGACGCGAATGCGTTCGCCCTGGTTGATAAACGGCGGCACTTGCACAACCAGTCCAGTCTCCATCTTGGCCGGCTTGGTTACGTTGGAAACGGTGGCGCCCTTCAATCCAGGTTCAGTTTCCATGACGGTCATTTCAACGCTGGCTGGAATCTCAACGCTGATTGCTTTGCCCTCATAGAATTCAACGTTCACCCTGAGTTGCGGGATTAAATAGAGAACAGCATCACCGAGGATCGCCTTGGTAAAGTGTGTCTGCTCATAATTATCCGTGTTCATGAAGTAAAAGTATTCGCCGTCGTCGTACAGATACTCCATCTCCTGCTCATCGAAGGAAACCCTCTCAACCTTGTCTTCCGAAGAGAAGCGGTGCTCAATCATTGAGCCGGAGCGAATATTGCGCATCTTGGCTTGAACAAAGCCACGCAGGTTGCCCGGCGTACGGTGGACCATGCTGAAAACAGAGTGCAGTTCGTTGTTGAACTTCACCACCATACCGGGACGCAATTGTGTTGCAGCAATCATGGGAAACGTCCCAGTTTAACAAGGGAAGGCCAACCAAGCTAGCGAACGCTACACACCTTGCCAGAGACGTTGCTGGGAACCAGCCAAAGGCCGGCCTTGTTCACCGCAATGGTCTGCGTTTTTCGATCATCGG
>CALMAV010000326.1:0-751 GCA_937859895.1 uncultured Bryobacterales bacterium
ACTAGACATTGTTCGAACTGCTGAACCGGAGACAGTAGCAGCGGATCTTCAAGACACGAAAACACCGCACAATTCTGGCCACTCCGTTCCGGTCTACACGGAAGTGAATGTCGGGTACGAAACTGGAACTGATCCGGACACAGGACGTCATGGACACGCGGTGTACACGGGCGTGGGAGTCGGAGTGGGTGGACCGCCTCTGCCTTCCTACCCAGCACCGGGCGGCTATCCGCAGGATTGCGCTCTGCTGGAGGAGCAGCTGTTTCGGAAGAGCCTACCCGAGGGAACGGTCAGTAAGCCTACAGCCGGGTACTTGTACTTTCCGCTTTCTGAATTAAAGAAAGTGAAAGGCACCTACAATGTTGAGTTCCGGGGTGATGACCCTCAACGCGAGACAGCGAGCTTATCTGTTCCTGTTAGGACTAAGTAGGCACTAGGCGGCACTCCTACCGTCCTTGCGTTATGAGACACTTTGGCCATTGAGGTGTCTATGTCGCGACTCTCGGCAAACCCCTGCGCTTCTTTAGTTATTTTGCTCCTGTTTAGTCCTGTCAGCCGCGCTTGGGCGCAAAAGAGCCCTGGGCCTTCAGCGCCTCCTGCAACTGGGGCCGGTGCAGGCGTTGGAGCGCCCAATACCGGGCGCACGACGGGAAATTCAAGTCCGTTCAGCAACGGGAGGAACAATACTAATTCCAATCCATCTGGAGGATTTCAGAACCCGATCTTTTTGTCCGGTCGAGTAATGTTCGAT
>CALMAV010000326.1:761-3851 GCA_937859895.1 uncultured Bryobacterales bacterium
GGGACATCCGAATTGAGCGTGTCTGTAACGGGAATGTCCACGTAGAGGGCCATCCTGATTCGAAAGGGCGATTCTCCTTTCAACTCGGGCAGAGTATTGGAACGGACGTAGACGCTTCCGATAACTATGGAGGCGGCTTCAACAGGGGTGCGGGAACGCCAAACCCCAACTTTGGGGGCAACTCTGGTTATAGCGGGCGAGGCGGCTTGGCGCTATCTAACTGCGAGTTGAGAGCCTCCTATCCGGGTTATCGATCGGATATCGTACAACTGGCTACGCGCCACTCACTCGATAATCCCGACGTGGGAACTATTGTGCTGCACCATTTAGGGAACGTGCAAGGCTCAACAATCAGCCTGACCACAGAACTGGCTCCGAAGGACGCGCGGAAAGAGTACGAGAAGGGCATGCAGTTAGCTCAGCGTGGAAAGTTCGATGAGGCTCAGCAGAGGCTGGCTAATGCAACCGATATCTACCCCAAATACGCGATTGCCTGGTTCGCTTTGGGGCAGCTGCAGCAAAGACAGGGCCACGCCAGTGAAGCCCAGAAATCGTACCAAGCGGCTGTGAAGGCGGATAGTCGCTATGTGAGTCCTTATGACGAGTTGGGGCACCTTGCCGCCCAGGAAGGTCGGTGGGAAGATGCCGCTCAGTTCAGCAAGCAGGCGATCAGCCTTAATCCTGTCGAGTTCCCCACCTCTTTTTGGTACAACGCGCTGGCAAATTACAATTTGAAGCGCCCAGCGGAAGCCGAGAAAAGCACTGCAGATCTACTGAAGCTCGACACGCGGCATAGTTTTCCAGAAGCAGAGAACCTGATGGCTCAATTGTTGGTGAATGACCGCAAGTATGCGGAGGCATCAACTCATCTGCGGAACTATCTGCAGCTTGTACCGAACGCGAAGAATGCCGACGCCTTAAAGCAGATGTTAATGAGGATGGAAGCTGCTTCCAACATGCCTCCGGAAGACGCTAAGGCCGCCTCGCCTAAACCGTGATCTCTGTCGTTTCCTCGCGTTACTCTGAAAGTGAATGGAGCTACCTTCAACTACTACCAGTACGATCCGGGCAAAGCTGAAGGGTGTAAGGCAGACTTTGCTTTCGTTGCACAAAGCGTTGCTGGATTCGGAGCGAACCGCCTATGAGCTGGTTCATGGCGATATCCCGTCGCCGGCAGCGTTTCTACAACTCCTGATTGGCGACCCTTGGTTTAGCTGGCTTCAGCCGACAACGACCTTGCTGGTGCAAATTGACGAAGCATTGGCGGCGAAGAATCCGCCACGTAGCGATCGTGAACTTGAACAGCTGCTGGACGACACGCGGGCGCTGCTTTCGCCACCGCGCGTAGAAGCCGAAGGCTTTTGGAAACGGTATGCAGCCACCATGGGCCGAGACCCGGCAGTAGCTGTCCTGCATCGCGAAATGCAGGGGCAGCTTACCTAAAATATTAGCGATAAGCAGGGATGCCGGTGACGCGTTCGCCGATGACCAAAGTGTGGATGTGATCGGTCCCCTCATACGTCTTCACCGTTTCCAGGTTGCACATGTGGCGCATGATTGGATACTCGTCCATGATGCCGTTTGCACCAAGCAGGTCGCGGCTTAACCGCGCACATTCAAGCGCCATGGCCACGTTGTTCTTCTTCAACATTGAGATGTGAGCGGCTTCGGCTTTGCCCGCGTCTTTTAAGCGGCCGACATGCATGGCCAGAAGTTGACCTTTGCTGATCTCGGTGATCATCCAGGCAAGCTTTTCCTGCACCAGTTGATGGCCGGCGAGCGGCTTCTCATCGAATTGCTTACGAGTAAGTGAATATGAACGAGCCGTTTCATAACAGTCCATGGCTGCACCGAGCACACCCCAACCGATTCCAAAACGTGCCTGAGACAGACAACTGAGGGCAGACTTCAAACCCTTGGCGAGCGGCAGTTGACTGCTGGCGGGAACGCGACAATTAGCCAGGTGCAGACTGGAGGTAACAGAGGCACGCATGGAGAGCTTGCCATGAATGTCGCTGGTTCCGTAACCAGGAGTTTCCCTTTCTACCAGGAAGCCGCCGATGCCTTCGGGCGTACGAGCCCAAACTAGTGCGACGTCGGCCACGGACCCGCTGGTGATCCAGGTCTTTTCACCATTCAAGATCCAGCTATCGCCGTCCCGTTCGGCTGTGGTGCGCATGGCCGAAGGGTTAGAACCAAAGCCGGGCTCAGTTAGACCGAAACACCCGATTACTTCTCCCGTCTGCAGCCTGGGCAGCCAGTGCTGCTTCTGCTCTTCAGAGCCATATCGATGGATGGGATACATCACCAAAGCGCCCTGTACACTGACAAAGCTGCGGAGCCCAGAGTCAGCTCGTTCCAACTCTTGCATGATGAGTCCGTACTCGACGTTGTTCAGGCCCGCACAGCCGTAGCCTTCCAAGTTTGCCCCAAAGAAGCCGAGTTCACCCATTTGCCTGATCAGGCATTTGGGAAAGACAGCATTGTTGAAAGCATCACGCATGAGCGGAATAGCTTGATCGTCTGCGAACTGGCGTGCGGTTTGCCGGACCAGTAACTCTTCTTCGCTGAGCAGCGAATCGAAGTGGAGGTAATCGACACCAGGAAAACGGGGCATGGCAGTTCCAGTTTAGCGATTTTGGCGACGGCTGAAATCATAATCGTAACCCTGAGATTCCGGCGGTGGCTACAGAACTATCTGAACAGCAGATTTTTAATGCGACCGAGATTACGCCCATTTCACATTCCGGCGATTGTGGCCGGGTTTCTTTGTGGGCAGATCAGTTACGGCCAGACAACCGGATCGGCAAACCCTCCATCGGCAGAACTTCAAGCCGCATACCAAGAAGCGGCTGCGAAAAACTATGATGCGGCGATTGCGAGCTTCCGGAAAGGGTTGGCGGTGCAGCCGTCCAATGCAGGGGCGCACAAAGACTATGCGTACACGCTACTGAAAACAGGCGAAACGGTGCAGGCTCGCGACGAGTTCGAAACGGCAATGCGGCTCAATCCAGCGGATGAAACGGCTGCGCTGGAATTTGCTTTTCTGGCCTATGAGACGCAAAAGCCGATTGAAGCGCGGCGTACTTT
>CALMAV010000327.1:0-1572 GCA_937859895.1 uncultured Bryobacterales bacterium
GCATGTTGCCGAGCATGTGCCCGACAACGAAAGCAAACAAGATGAAGCCCGTGAGCCCCATGATGACTTTCTTGCCGTTTGTTGATTCCCAAAAGCGGGCAGGCTGGATTTCATGCGCGCCCAACGCCGTTGTTGCCATTGACTAGTTCCCCAAAGAAAATACGATGCTATGCCGAAGTCTAAGGCGTGAAAAGGCGTTGAATGCTCGACACGCCCGGATTAAGCCTCGGCTAAGCGATGTGTTTTGTACTCTTTCAGGGTATCAAGTTTTAGGCTGCTTACATGGTTGGAAGATGCGGATGGTAGTCGTAATAGGCAGGTCGCTTTAGCTTCACCGGTGGGTTCTTCTTCAACTCATCTAAAGCAACGACGACGGCCTTTTCCAACTGCGGATCGTGCCCCTCGCGGACAAGCTTAGGATCCTGATCGACTTGAATATCGGGTGCGATGCCGTGGTTCTCTACCTCCCACGTGCCTCCCGTTCCGTAGAAGGCCCAGCGCGGCGCTGTCACTGTGCCGCCGTCCATCAGCTGAGGATAGCCGCCAATGCCTACCAATCCGCCCCACGTATTCATTCCTACAAGCGGCCCGAGTTTCGCTTTACGAAAGTACCAAGGCATAGCGTCCCCGCCAGAACCGGCAAATTGGTTAATGATCATCACCTTCGGCCCGAAGATCGCTTGTGTTGGGTCTGTAATGTCTTCACCCTCCCGCGTTGCAATGGCAGCCAGTGGTCGGCGGTTTAGGTATTCAATGATGTAGTCCGCGATCTCGCCACCATGGTTGAAGCGCTCGTCAAGCACGGCGCCTTGTTTACCAACTTGCGCGAAGAAGTAGCGGTTAAAGCTGGTGTAGCCGCCCAACGCTGTATCTGGAAGATGCACATAGGCCAGCTTGCCGCCGCTCAGCTGATCCACCTTGCGACGGTTTCCTTCGATCCAGGCCAGATGTCGCAGATTGAACTCATTCTCTACCGGCACAACCGTCACATCGCGAGCGCCTGAGCCGTCTGGGTTGGGGCCAACTCGAATAATCGTCTGATGCCCGGCAGTCTCATCGAAAAAGTTGTAGAGGTTATCCGAAGTATGCAACTCACGACCACGGACGGCCAGCAAGTACTCACCTGCCACGACGTTGACGCCGGGTTGAGTCAGCGGCGCCTGTAGTTGCGGGTTCCAATTTTCACCGTTGTACACCTCTGCGAAGCGATACCGATTGTTCTCAATCTTGTAGTCTGCTCCCAGCAGTCCGACTTTGATCTTCGGCACATCCGGCTGAGTTCCACCTCGAATGAACATGTGCCCCACGTTGATGTTTCCGAGCATCTCCTCAAACAGGTAATTTAAGTCTGCTCGGCTGCTGAGACTTCCGAGCCATGGCCGGTAGAAGTCTTCAGCGGCTTTGATGTTTAGACCGTGGAAGGTCGGGTCGTAGAAGAAGTCGCGCTCGATGCGCCAGACCTCCGCATACATCTGCTTCCACTCTTCACGCGGATCCACTAAGACTTCGATATCAGCAGTCTTTAGCAGTCCCTCGCCCGGCTTCGGGGGCGCCTCGGCTCCATTGATGAAC
>CALMAV010000327.1:1582-3539 GCA_937859895.1 uncultured Bryobacterales bacterium
CCCCGTTGGCAGATAAGTTGTATGTGCTTATACCGCCGATAATCAGATCTGTTTTTCTGGTCTTAAAGTCGAACCTACTGACGATCAACTGCGGCGGTCCGGGATTCAGTTCGACAATCGGCCGCTCCTGTACGAAGATCACGCCTTCTTTGCCGGGTGTGACAGCGAAAAAGTTCTTCTCAGGGATTGGCACAGCCAGAATGCGCTGGCTTAAATTGTCAAAGTCGATTCGAACATCAGCCGGCTTGTCTTTCACTTTGTCTTTGTTCTTGTCGTCAGGCTTCTTCTCATCGTCTTTGCTAGCATTTTCGTCGTCGCTCTGGGGTGCGAGCGGCGAAGGCAAATCTTTCCGCAGCACAGCAACATAGACGGCGCTGGTGGAGGGATGACCGATGCTGGTCATATCAATCCAACCACCGCTGAGAGCTACGTTTGTACTTGCCAGGAAAAACAGATACTTGCCTGTTCGATCGAACGCCGGTGAGAGGGTATCGCTTAAGCCGTCGGTAATCTGCGTCGCCTTCGAATCAGCAAGGCTGTACACGCAAATGGCATGCTGATGATTCTCCAACTGCTTCGCATAGGTAATCCACTTGCTGTCAGGTGACCAGGTTTGACGGAAATCGTAACCGGGACTGTCGAAGCGGTCGGTATCCACATGAACCAGCTTCTTGTTGTCACGGTCGATATACCAGAGATTAAGGCGCTTGTCGTAGAAGGCGATCTTCTTGTTGTCGGGCGACCAGACAGGCGAGTAGAAGAATGACGGCGGATCGCCCAGCGCAAGCTTTGTTACCGGGCCCAGACCGTTCTGGTCGCGAATGTGGAGCGCGTATTCGCCCGACTCATCGGAGAAGTAAGCAATGGATTTTCCATCAGGGGACCACGCAGGCGCGCGATCAGCCACTGCGGAGCTGCTTGTCAAGTTGCGCATATCGCCTTTGTCGGCAGGCACGGTAACAATCTCTCCATGCGCCTCGAATACGGCACGCTGGCCCGTCGGCGAGATGTCTGCATTGGCGATCATCTTGTCGGTGATCTTAAGAAAGCGCGGGCGCACTTCTGCTAAATCAGCAAACACGTTGATGTCGAGCGTCTTTTGTTTACCCGATTTCAGATCCAGTAGACCGAGCTGACCAAATTGCTCGTAAACAATGGCATCGGAGGTGGCGCTGGCCGACTTCATGTCCAGGCCGTCGTTGTTGAAGACTTCGGAGATCTTGAGCGAACGAGTGTCGTAGGCAAACAAAGATGTAGCGCCGCCGCGATCGGACAGGAAGTAGACTTTGTTGCCAACCCACATGGGATTGAAGTCGTTAGAATTTTCGCGCGGGATTGGAATCACACTGGAATCGGAAAGATCAGCCAGCCAGATCTTCAGCGTTTGTCCGCCGTGGTACTGCTTCCAGGCATCCTGCCAATGAAAGACAGGCTGGTACGCGATGTGAGTTCCATCGGCCGAGTATGAGCCGTCTTCGGCCATGGACAACGGAAGCGCAACGGGCATGGTGCCATTCACCGCAATGGTGTACAGCTTGCCGCTATCGTTGGCGCTATCACGATGGGAGCTGAAAAGAACTTGCTTCCCATCAGGTGTCCAGCCAATTGCAATATCAGCGTCCGGGTGGTAAGTAAGGCGACGGGGAACGCCGCCATTGGCTCCAACCATATATAGGTCGGTGTTGCCTTCGTACTCACCGCTAAACAGAATCTGGCTGCCATCGGGCGAGAAATGCGGTGCAAACTCACGGCCTACGCCGTCAGTCAGGCGGCGAGCTTCACCGCCATCGCGATCTACAATCCAAAGATCGCTGGCGTACTCAAACGCAATCTGCTTCGCGCTAACTGTCGGATTGCGAAACAGCTGGTGCTTGGCGTACTGAGCGAGCGAGGAGAACCCGCAGAGTAAAAGGAAACAGATCGCTTTACGCATGCCAGCTCCGCCATTATACGGAAG
>CALMAV010000328.1:0-5577 GCA_937859895.1 uncultured Bryobacterales bacterium
CTGAAGCGAAGCTTCACGGAGGCAAACATTCCTGGACGGAGGCGATGATGAGGATCGATGATCTGAATCTCGAACAGAAGTGTCCGGTTTTGCTGACTGAGAGAGTCGGTGCTGCGGATGACCTTGCCATGGAATTGCTGGCTCGGCAGTTCGGAAAAGGTAAGGTCGGCTGTTTGCCCGGTCTGCAGCTGCAGTGCATCCTCTTCGGGCACGCTTACGAAGGCTCGCAGGTCAAAAATATTCGAAATCTGAAAGAGTTCACCACCTTGTGCACCGCCGGTGGGTGGTCCGGCAGACTGAGATGGAGCAGGGCCCGAAGTGGCAGCGAGCCCCTGGCCGGCGCCGGCGGCGGAAACAAGGCTACCCACCTCAACGTTCCGGGCTGTTACAGTTCCATTAATAGGAGCGCGCACCTGCTCGTAAGAAGCCAGAGCGGTCCAGTGCTCAAGAGAACTGGTTGCTGCATTTACATTGTTTAGCCCTGATTGCACGGCGTCGGCAGCGGCCTTTGCAGCTGCTGCTGCGACATCGTCATCCTGCTGCGAAAGAACTCCATGCTGAAAGAGAGTGTGAACGCGATTATAGGTTGCCTGCTGGAAGGCGAACTGGCTGCGTGCCGTTTTTAGAGCATCGGTACTGGCCTGCAGAAGAAAACGTTGCTGGTCAACGGTAGCGTCAAGCTCTGGAGATTCGATAGTGGCAAGGACTTGACCCCGGTGGACCGAGTCACCTATGTCGGCTTTGAACGACTTGATATACCCTGCGGCGCGGGAGTAAACATGCGTAGTCGAGACCGGAACCAGGGTACCGGGAAGCGTAAGCTCCTCAGTCCTGGAAGCCTGTTGAACGGTCATCACCTGTACGATAGGTAATGCGCTCTTCTGTCCATTTGCCCGAGCCTGCACCGCTTTGTCGCGCTTTTGGCGAGGCAGCCATCCGAAGAGCAACAATCCACCAATCAAGACAAGCGCAAGGAGCAGGTACAGCCAGTAGCGTGGTTGAGAGCGAGGATCTGAGTCTGAGCCGCTTTCGTGTGTAGTGCCGGTCTCGGGAGATTGCTGAGCGAGATTGCTACTCATTAAGTTGCTGCCTCTTGCGAATCAGATCCTTCTCTAGCGTTCTGTTTAGACCCGAGGAGGTGCCCTCGCGTCTCGTCCTCAATGAGCTTGTCATAATCGACTGGGGCTTGCTTGCGAAGCAGCGAGTAGATGACGGGCACAATCAACAACGTGCCCACCGTCGCAAAGAGCAGTCCGCCGATAACGGCACGGCCAATGGGAGCATTCTGCTCCCCGCCCTCTCCCAGCGCGAGCGCCATAGGAAGCATGCCGAGGATCATGGCCAGAGCAGTCATACAGACAGGGCGTAGACGAGTTCGACCTGCTTCAAGTGCCGCCGCAAGCGCGTCTTTACCTTCTGCCCGGGAGTCGTTCGCAAACGTAACAACAAGAATGCTGTTGGCAGTCGCAACGCCCATCGTCATAATGGCTCCCATTAAGGCCGGGACGCTAAAGGTAGTCTGGGTGAGATACAGCATCCAGATGATGCCGGCAAAGGCTCCTGGAAGCGCCATCAAAATAATGAACGGGTCCGACCAGGATTGAAAGTTGAGAGCCATCAACAGGTAAACGAAACACATTGCCGCTATGATTCCCAGGCCAAGGTACAGGAACGAAGTATTCATCGTTTGCACCTGGCCCGTCATCTCGATTCGTGTCGCTGCCGGAAGATGCTGCGAGGCAGCTTTAATGATCTTCTGTATATCCCGCGATACTCCACCCAGATCCCGCTGTTCGATGTTGGCGTAGATGTCCATTACGGGCAGAGCGTTGAAATGGGAAACCGTCAGTGGCGAAATTGCACGCTTGAAGCTGGAGACATTGCGCAAAAGTTGACCGTTGCTCACACCCGGTGCGGCTACCGGAGTATTAGAAAGAGTATTGAAATCTTGGAGCCGATACTGCGGAACCTGGACAACCACGGGATACTCGACTCCTGTTTTGGGGTTCATCCAAAAGTTTGGTGCAGTCTGCGCACTTCCGGAAAGCGCAAGCACGACATTGGTCGCGACATCCTTTTGCGTAAGACCAACCTGCTGTGCTTTCAGACGATCCACATCGACATCTATCTCTGGAGCACTGAATTGCTGTTGAATAAATACATCCGCAGTTCCGGGGACATTTTTGATTTCGTTTCGCAACTGGATTGCAATCTTCTCTGTAGCCGCGGCGTCCTTGCCCAGAACTTGAACGTCAATGGGAGCCGGTGACCCAAAGTTTAACGTCTGGTTTGTGATGTCCGCCGGCTCGAAGAAGAACGTTTCCTGTGGAAACACTCTGTTTAAATCCTCGCGAAGGATCGTGGTCCATTCCTGTGTCGGCCGGTGCTTAGGAGCAAGGGCTACCAGGACATCTCCGTCGCCATTGCTGGTTGTGTCGCTCGCGGTGAAGGCAAGGTTGACGCCACCCGGCGGCAGACCAATATTATCGACCACCAGCGACAGTTGATCCTGCGGTATGACCCGCCGTACTTCTGCATCGACACGGGCAAAAATCTGGGTAGCTACCTCAATCCGGGTTCCGCTGGGTGGACGCACATGAAACTGCATTTGTCCCGAGTCAACATACGGAAAAAAGTTTTCACCGATAAATGGAACAAGCAATAACGAAGCAAGCGAACCGACCGCGAAGAGAGCAGTCACCGCCAGCCGGTGAGCCAGTGCCCATTCGAGAATGGATCCGTACCACTTCGCGAATCTCTCAAACTGATGTTCGAACCTCTAATGGACGCGCCAGATCCAACTGCGGCTCTGCGGCGAGTTCCCGCCATCCGCCTGATAAAGCGACACTTCCGCAGGAAGCAGGAAGTGCATCATAGTGGCGACAAGCGTTCTGGAAAGCAGATAAGATGCGATCATCGCGAAGACAACCGCCAGGGCTAGCGGAGTAAAGATGTACTTAGCCGCCCCTGAGAGCAGTGTCACCGGTACAAAGACAATACAGATACACATAGTGGAAACAAGCGCGGGAACCGCTACCTGCTGCGCGCTGTTCAGAATGGCAGCGGCAAGCGGAGTAGCTTTTTCCCCAAGATTCCGGTGTGTATTCTCAATCTCCACAGTTGCGTCGTCAACGAGCATTCCTACCGCAAGCGCCAGACCGCCTAGCGACATGACATTGATCGTCTCGCCCAGCGCGGAAAGAGCAGCCAGCGAGAAGAGAATCGCCAGCGGGATGGACGTGCAAACAATGAGGGTGCTGCGCCAGCTTCCCAGAAAAATCAGAATCATGATCCCGGTGAGCACAGCCGCCGTGATTGCCTCCTGCACCACATCCTGCACAGACGCTTTCACAATCAGTGACTGATCAAAGAGCGGCGTAATCGTGAGAGCGCTAGGCAAGCCTGCCTTAATGCGAGGCAACGCCGCCTTCACGTCGTCCACAATCTTAATGGTTGAGAAGGCTCCGTTCTTGATGACTGTGAGAAGGGCGGAAGTCTGCCCATTTTCCCGTACGAAGCTGGTCTGCGCCTCATGTCCATCGTGAATCCAGGCGACGTCGCTCATGAGGGTCAATGCCCCGTTGACGTTTTGAATGGGCATGTTATTGAGCTCGGCTATTGAAGTGGGGCTGCTATTGGTGCCAACAACATATTCCCGGTCACCGATTTTCTGAGTTCCGGAGGGCAGAATGAAATTTTGATTACCAAGCGCGGCGGAAATGTCAGAGACGCTGAGATGCCTTGCCGCTAATTGTTCCGGTTGCACATCCACCATAATTGCCCGCTGCTCACCGCCGTACGGCAGCGGTATAGCGGCGCCCTGGATGGTAGCCAACTGCGAACGGATGACGTTCTGCCCCAAATCAAAGAGCTGCTGCTGTGATACGTTCTTACCGCCTAAGCTGAGCTGTACGATGGGCACGCTCGAGGCATCGTACTTCAGGATCTGCGGTGGGAGAATGCCTGGCGGCAACTGGCGAAGGATCGACTGAGCGAGCGCCGTCACCTGGGCCATTGCCAGGTTGATATTGGCGCCGGGCTGAAAATTAACTTTAATGACGCCGACTCCGCTATAGGACTGTGACTCCGTGCTTTTAATGTTGTTGACCGTTGTGGACAAGGCACGCTCACAGATGCCCACAATGCGTTTCGACATGTCGTCTGCGGCCAAACCGTTGTAAGTCCAAATGATGCTCACAATCGGAATGTTGATATCCGGGAGAATATCCACAGGAGTGGTCAAAATCGAAAGGACGCCCGCGATCAGAATTAGAAACGAAGTAATTACGAAGGTATACGGCCTTCGCAGCGCCAATCTGACCAGCCACATGAATTAACATTCCTCCAATAAGCAATCGTCTCAAGAACAGAAGCGAGCTGATAACGGTAAGAATGTATCAGCTCGCGCGTGCGCTTCCTTTAAACAACCTCTTCTACTACGGCGGGGATTTTACCCAGTTCTTCGGCTGAAAAACCTGTATGGGCCATTGCCACCTGCACGGGCAAGGCTCGTAGCCATTGATTCAAGGAGACCTCCTGAACTTCGGAAGCTGTGAACAGCTCAAGAAAGACAAGGTCCTCAGTGCCGGTATTCTCGACATAGTGACCAGCCATCTTGGGAATATAGCCCACGTCGTTCGCGTTAAAAATCCATGGTGCGGGCAGACTGCTCACCTTTGAAGACGGTCATGCGTCCTTTCCCCTTGATCCAGAATTGCCATTCGCTGCCATTGGGGTGCCAGTGCAGTTCGCGCAGGCCCCCGGGGCTGACCGTGACAAGAGCGCCGCAGATCTTGGGCGAAGCCGGGAAGTTATGAATATCGATGATCTTAATATTCCCGTGCTCGTTGCTGCGCGTCGGCACCATTGTGCTGGTCTTGAAAGTAAAAATTTGACCCGGCTTGCGGTTACGCCCTTCGACCTCAGCGCGGTCCTGTTGGAGCGTTTGTTTGGGAGGCTCGCTGGGGAAGATGTACAGCGGGTCGCCCTTGGGTAGTTTGGCGACCGAGTCGAGTCCAAGGCCGAAGTATTTCGCCAGCACTTCGGGAGGCGTGTGCATCAGCCAATCGGAAAGCAAGAAGGTACTCTCCTCGGAGAAGGATCCCTGATTGAATCCCAGCAGGAACTCGCATCCGTCTTCGCCGATGCCTTAGATGGAGTGCGGAGAGCCGGCAGGAAAAATCCACAGATCGCCCTCGCTCACATCGTCGATGAACATGGATCCATCGGGCGAGAGAACAGTAACGCGGGCAGTGCCTTTAAGCATGATGGCCCACTCATCGGCCAGATGCCAGTGCAATTCGCGGAAGCTGCCCTTCGTAATGCGCATGTCTACGCCGGCAATCTCCCGGGAGGCGGGCAACTCGCGCTCTGTTACCTGGTGGGTCCAGCCGCCCTCTTGCACCCGACGGAGCTAATTGGCGCATCTCCCGCAGGCTTCAAAGGGAGTGTTCTCACGGCGAAGGTGTAAATCTGTGGACGCTGAACCAGCGCCCATTGAAGATGCAGTGCTGCTTGAAAGCAAACGGAAAGACCTCAGGGGACGCTGATTTTCTCCCGGGTTCATCTCCTTGTGTT
>CALMAV010000328.1:5587-8475 GCA_937859895.1 uncultured Bryobacterales bacterium
ACCGACAACTTACGAAACGAAGCCGCAGCTAAGCATTTCCACAAACCCATTTCGTGTGCGCCAGAACCATGCGTCGTCGGTGATCAACGCGAATCGGAATCCCTCGTACGGAGATGTGATCCACAAAGCCGACGAGGCCCAGACGCCTGTCAGCTTCGGTTGACCACCGACCAGTGAAGTGCTTAAACAATCGACTGGGAGCTGATGACGGCGCGATCAAACGCCGGATTCAATTGATGCTTGGATTTAAGCTGCTGAAGACTGCTTACGCCAAACTCACAGATGCCGATTAACTAAGCTCGTCGGTACGAAACCGCGGCAAGCGCCGATTGTCGCCATTGTAAAGAGGTGGACTTCGGTACTCCGCGGAAGCATATCGAGTCAGACAGTGCGGGCTTTTGTCGCAGGCAAGCTTTGCAGACGTCCCAAAATTTCGCTCATAGATCAACTATCAAAGAAGGCAGTCGAACCGATCGAAGTTTAGACTTCGTCCAGTCGGAGCGACAAGCACTTGGCCGCGCCGCCCGCCTTCATAAACTCACCCAGGCCAGTAATGTCTACTGAGAAGCCACGCTCGGTCAGCCAATTAACCGTCCCCTGCCCTGCACCATTTAAGATCACGTGACTGCCTACATTGACGGCGTTGCAGGCAAACTGGATAGCATCGCCCTCCGAAATAGCCAGCCTTTTGCTTGCGGACACTCGAGTCTCTATAGCGGATCGGCCTGCATCGTCGAAAGCGCCTTCGTAGTAAAGCAGATGCCCACCAGTCAGAGGACAAAAGCAGGTATCCAGATGATAGAAGCGCGGGTCGCACAAACGTAGCGGCTGGACTTCAATGCCAAGTGCCTGACCCACCAACTCCGCTGCCCCTAGATCCGATCGAAAGCCGAATCCGAACCAGAGCAGCGTCTGCTGCCGGTCGAGGAGCGCGTCGCCAGCTCCTTCAAAGAACACCCCGGGGGGCATCGTCAGAATCTGGAAGCCCTGACTTTCCAGCCAGTTCTTGAAATGTTGTTCTTCCGGTCGCCTTTCCTGGCACCGGAAGCTGCTGAGTACAGCTTTCTTCTGATAGATCAAGGCTGCATTAGCGGTAAACACCAAATCCGGCAACTGATCAACCGGAGGCATGAGCAGCACTTCGCCATCACGGGCAATCAACTGCTGCAACCGACTCCACTGAGTTAGCGCGAGAGTACCGTCGGTGTGGTGAAGCTGGCCTTCCATCCAGGGATTAATGACATATTGCACGCCAAAATACGAAGGCGGGCACATCAAAAATCGTGGCGCGCTCATAAGTCTCGTTTCAAAAGAAAGAAACCGTGACCGCTATGCTGTAGGCGCTTGAGGAGAGGCCTGCACCGGAGAAGCATCCTCTTTCGGCTTTTCTCGTTTCTCCTTAGCAGGAGGAATTACCTTTACCGGGCTGATGATGACATGGGCATTTCGACCCTCAAGCCGGGGCTGGCCTTCAATGGTGCCAACACCATTCAGATCGCCGGCAAAGCGCAGCAGCAACTTCTTACCAAGCTCGGTATGTGCGATTTCGCGGCCTCGAAACTGCACGATCGCTTTGACGCGGTTTCCTTCCTTAAGGAACCGGATCGCATGATTCTTCTTAAAGTCGTAATCATGGTCATCGGTATTCGGGCGGAACTTCAATTCCTTTACCTGAATGATATGTTGCTTGCGCTTGGCTTCGTGCTGCTTCTTCTTCTGTTCGTATTGCCACTGCCCATAGTCCATCGCTTTGGCAACAGGCGGTTCAGCGGTTGGAGCAATCAGAATCAAGTCGAGGCCCATGTCCTGCGCCCGGCGTACTGCAGCGGGGGTAGGCATCACCTCAGCGGTTCCATCCGGAAATACAGCACGGACTTCTTTTACCCGGATTGCTTCGTTGACATTCTCGCGGACTCTGGGCCGGCGGGGAGGGAAACTTCTTGGTGGATACATGCCGACTAGACAGTTGCGCAGATCTGCGCGGTAGAGATGAGGTTGGAGGATGATATCAAATTCGATTCCTCCTTACAGTTTACACGCATTTTTGTGATTGCAAGAGAATTCTGCCTGTTCCGAGTGGTTCTCAGCATGGACATTTGCTGAGCCCCGGGCGACCATGAAGGCGATGACTGTCGTTAGCGTCACCTACCCCAGGAACTCAGGCACCTTTTTCGATCTCGATTACTACATTCACAAGCATCTCCCGATGGTGAAGGCGCTTCTTACGCCATCCGGACTGAAGGAAGTAGAACTGTTACGGGGAGCGGGCAAGCTGGATGGGTCGCCCGATAACAATCAGATGACAGCTCTACTGCGATTTGCCAGCAGTGCCGACGCGCACCTGAGCTTTGCCCAGCACGGGCAACAGATTGCGGACGACATCCCCAATTTCACAGATGTGAAGGCTGTTATTCACGTGAATGAATCTTCCCTTGCCTAGACCACGTACAAACCTTGAGAAGAATAGAGCGTGTGTTAGCGTAAACAGAGTAGGGAAGGTCCGCCATGTTGCATAGCGTTTGTTGCGCTTGCCAATTCCCGGGTTGGAACCCTCCTTCTCCGCTGGAACATTCATTCGATGGACGAGACGATAAACGCCCTTGTTGACCTGCTGATCAAAGCGATCCCCACTGTCATTTTTTTCGTCTTCCTAACTGCCTACCTGAACGCAACTTACTTTAAGCCGCTCGCCAGAATCCTGGGGGAACGGCGCAGGTCAACTGAAGGTCTGCAGGAACTCTCACAGGCAGCGTTCGCCTCAGCTGACCGGAAAGAGTCGGAGTTCGAGCGCATGCTGCAGGCCGCTCGCAACCAGATTGGACAAGAGAATGAAGCGACCGGCAGGGCTGGGCGCAGGAGCAGACGGAAGCTGTCGCTCGGGCCCGGGC
>CALMAV010000329.1 GCA_937859895.1 uncultured Bryobacterales bacterium
GGGCTGAGCTTGGGAGGAAGCTGGTGAATGATCTTGAAATTGTCATGCCCCTCGACCGAGGCGGCCAACTTCTGGTATTTGGCGGGAGTTAACAGAGGCATCGCCCCGCTGCTTGGGGGCTTGACGGGGTCGCCGGTTGGGAATACCTGACCGAGCAGAGGCAGACTGAGGAGCAGAACACAGAAGGCGCGGGTGCCAGGCATCACACCTCCCATCGTTTCATAAGCACAGCTTGAAACTGCTTTGATATCTGCCTTGTCCAAGAAGGTGAAAGACTGGGCTTTGGCTTGCCAACTATGGGGTTGAATTGGCTTTACTTGACTTTGTTTTAGGTCGTCCGCTTGCCTCATCCGAGGAGCGGGCCGAACAGATTGGACCATCGAAGGGCATCCCAATCTTTGGACTCGATGCACTTGGCTCAGCGGCTTACGGGCCTGAGGCGGCACTCACGTTGTTGATTCCGCTTGGCTTGGTAGGGCTGAACTATATCGTTCCGTTGAGTGCCACCATCATTGTTGTACTCGTTATTGTTTACCTTTCGTACCGGCAAACCATCGCCGCTTACCCGTCCGGTGGCGGATCGTACATCGTGGCGCGGCAGAACTTGGGCACATTCCCTGGCTTGCTAGCCGCTTCAGCCTTACTGATTGACTATGCATTGGATGCCGCTGTCGGGATCTCCTCAGGAATTGGTGCTCTCACATCTGCGATTCCCTCTTTACATCCGCACACTCTTCCGCTTTGCCTGGTTGCCCTACTGCTGTTGACGCTTGTCAATCTACGGGGTGTCAGCGAGACCGGTGCCGTTTTCTTAGTTCCCACTTATCTCTTCCTGGTGTGCATGGGTATTGCGCTAGCGGTCGGCATTGCTAAAACAATCGGAAGCGGTGGCCATCCGGTGCCCGTTGTGCATCCGCCGGCTGCCCATGCCGTTGCTGTTTTCAGCGCATGGCTTCTTCTTAGGTCTTACGCAAGCGGTTGCACAGCGCTGACAGGTGTAGAGGCGGTGAGCAACGGAGTAGCCTCGTTCCGCGATGACAGAACTAAGAACGCGCAACGAACGTTGGGGCTGATTATCCTGGCACTCGCAATTATGCTCGCCGGCATCGCTGTTCTGGTAAAGGCATACGGCATTGTAGCGACCGATCCGACTGGTGGCGCATATCAGAGCGTACTTTCCATGCTCTTCGGAGCTGTTCTGGGACGAGGGCCGTTTTACTACGTAGCGATTGGCTCAGTGTTGCTGGTGCTGACTTTATCAGCAAATACTGCATTTGCAGACTTTCCGCGAGTGTGTCACTTTGTGGCTGAAGACGGGTTCCTGCCTGCAGCGTTTGCTAATCGCGGACGAAGACTGGTTTACTCAGAAGGAGTAATCGTCCTGGCAGTCTTCACCACTGCCCTGCTGGTTGGATTCGGCGGCATCACTGACCGATTGATTCCGCTCTTTG
This sequence comes from uncultured Bryobacterales bacterium, assembly GCA_937859895.1. Taxonomy (GTDB): domain Bacteria; phylum Acidobacteriota; class Terriglobia; order Bryobacterales; family Bryobacteraceae; genus Bog-105. Next base: position 1,452 of record CALMAV010000329.1, read on the forward strand.
CAGTAGGGGCATTCCTTGCCTTCACAATGTCGCAAGCCGGCATGGTGGCCCACTGGAAGCGACAAGGCGGGAAGGGCGCGGGAAGAAATATGGCATTGAATCTGGCCGGCACTGTAGTGACTGGCCTGACCGTCGTACTAGTGATTGTCGCAAAATTCACTGAGGGCGCCTGGATCACTCTCATCGCCATTCCGGTCCTATTGCTTACGATGTATGGCGTCCGCAAACACTACGACAAGATGAGGAGAGAAATTGATACTTCAACACCGCTAAACATGCAGCTGCCAGGCACTCCCATACTTGTCATTACTATGCAGGGTTGGACAGTGGTCAACAAACAAGCTCTGCGAGTAGCCATGTCGCTCTCCCAGGAGATCAAAGTCGTACATGTAGCCGAAGATGACAACCCGAATGACTTCTGCGACAAGTGGGAAGAGTATGTCGCCCGCCCTGCAGCCCAAGCCGGCCGTCCAGTGCCGGAGTTGGTGAATCTGCATTCGCCCTATCGCTTGGTTGTGACACCGATTGTCGATTACGTGAAGCGACTAGCCGACGAGAATCCTGATCGACGGATTATCACTGTCATCCCCGAGCTCATCGAACGGAAGTGGTTCCTCTGGCTGCTCCATACGCAAAGAGCCGAGATTCTAAAAGGCCGCTTGCTGATGGAAGGCAACGACCGAGTCTCAGTGCTGAACATCCCGTGGTATCTGAAATCGGCTTGAACTGAAACAGCTCAGTCAATTATTCCAGGTGGGTGGGATTCCAAATCATAGGTTCGCCCTTCGAATGCAATCTGACCAGGTCCAATCCAACGTAGGTTGTAAGTCTCGGGTTCGCCTTTGAGTTGATACCCTCTGGGCTTTCCCTCGCGGGATATGATGGCCAGAACGAAGCGCCTATTGGAGGCTCGTCCATCGAAGTAGCGACCGTATGGATCGGTGTACTCCCAGTTGTAGATCTTCTCGACAAAGGCGACATACTGGCTATCGGGCGACCAAGCCATTGCCGAGAGAAAGGTGTGCCAGTTCTCATAGGCAGAGAAGTGGAAGCGCTTGGGCTTGGCTGGATACACGAGAACGCCGTTAAGCAGCAGCTTGTAATTCCCGCCCTCAGGCGTAACGAAGCTCTGGGGCACCTCTGTTGTCCCCAGGATCTGACCGTTCGGCGACCGAGTCGGTGAGAGCGGTTGATCACGTATAAGTGCCGCAGCGAGCAGCAGACATAGGCGCAAGAACATTACCGGCCCAGAACAGTTCGAACCGCCGCATGTAGCTGTTCCCTTGAAAATGGCTTGCTGAGCGTGACGCCTCCTAGCAACCGACCGCCATCCGGGCCGGACACCTGAGCGTAGGCTGTAACGAAGATCACCGGCGCCGGAGTAACGTCCTTCAGGCGTTTTGCCGTCTCAATTCCGTCCATGCCTCCTTGGAGGCGGACATCCATCAACACGAGTTCAGGATGACTCGAACTTGCAAGTCGAATGGCATCAGCTCCGGAAGCAGCAAGACCCACCACGTAATATCCCAAACGTGTGAGCTTAGCTTCCAAATCTGCTGCGACCAATTGCTCATCTTCCACGATCAGGATGCGAGCGCACATCAAGCTTCGGCCTGAGACTCGCGCAACATGAGTGGAAACCGCACTCGCACGGTTGCGCCTGGGCCTTGTTGGAGATGAAGCTCTCCATGCACCTGCCGTACAAGCAGTTTAATAAGGCGATAGCCGAGTGACTTTAGCTGCCCCAAATCCAGATTCTCAGGCAGGCCCGGACCGCTATCTTTAATGCAGAACTCGGCCCAACCCTCATCAAGCGTCTGCCCTGGTTGTAACTTAACTTTTTCCGGCATGTACTTTAAGCAGACAGTCAGAGTTCCCTGGTTACCCTTCAGGCCATGCTTAAGGCTATTGATGATCAGTTCGTTTGCAATGAGACCTAGTGGAATCGCTTGTTCGATGTGGAGAACCATCTCCTCCATGTCTAACTGCAGATCCACACTGTTCGGAATCGTTGCATAAAGCGCAACTAGTTCGCGCGAAAGATAAATAAGGTAGCCTGCAAATTCTACTTCGGTCAGGTCTTCGGAGGCATACAGGCGTTCATGAATCTTGGCAATAGCCCGCACGCGTGATTCGGTATCCTCGAATGCTTCCTGCAGACGAGGGTCCTTCATCTGATTCGATTGCAGGCTCAGTAGGCTGACGATCACTTGGAGGTTATTTTTCACGCGGTGATGGATTTCCCGCACCAGCGTGCTTTTCTCTTCCACCGAACGCTGCAGGCGCTGTTCCTGCTCCACGCGTGCGGAAATATCGGCGTTGATCTCCAGCACTCGCGGAGGCTCGTCGCCAGCAGTATGCTGCAGTGCCCAGCGGCTGGCGACAATCATGCGGCTGCCATCCTTTTGCAGATGGCTCACCACCCCATCCCAGTGCTCTTGCTTTAACAATTGCGCGTTGATAGTGTCCAGCGGTTCAGGAAACTCGGTTCGAAGTATCTGATGCGAGCTCCCGCCGAGGACCTCTGCTGCTGTCCAGCCGTAAAGATTTTGGGCACCACGATTCCAGTAAAAGATTATGCCATCAAATTGCCGAACGATAATGGCATCGTGGGCTAGATCTAAGAGAGCAGCCTGTTGCTTAAGCCTCTGCTCGGCTAGCTTGCGGTCAGTGTCGTCCCGCATCACCTTAGCAAAGCCACGCAGCAACCCATGCTCATCGCACACTTGCGTTAGAACTCCACTGGCGAAAAACCGCGAACCGTCCTTCCGTATATGCCACCGCTCATCTTCAGCACGGCCTTCACGCCGAGCGGTTGCTAACTCCTCACGGTGAGCACCTGCCTCCACGTCTTCCGGGGTAAACACAATCTCTGAATTCTTCCCAAGTACTTCCCCTTCGCGCCACCCCAGCAAGCGTTCAGCGCCACTGGTCCAATTGACGATTGCGCCGCCTCTATCCAGCTCAAACAGCGCGTAATCCTTGACGCTATCGACGAAGTTGCGGAAACGCTCCTGGCTCAGGCGCAACTCCCCGGCAGCTATTTTGCGAGACGTGATGTCACGGATATTGAGCTGAACAACGGGCTGACTTCCCACCCGATAACCATTTGCGATGATGTCTACGCTCAACCGGTCTCCTGCCTTGCAGACCAGCTCCACATTGTCCAGTTTCAACAGATCCTGTTTGCTCAAGTGGGGCACAATGTTGCCCACCTCGCCCAAACCAGTGAAGGGCGCTGCGTCAGACAACCGCTTACCCATGATCTCCTCCCGCCCATAACCGGTCAGGTGCAGAAAGAACGGGTTCACATCGACAATGGATTCTGTCTCACGGTCGACAACTACGATGCCATCTTTTGCCGTTTCGAATAGACGCTGGAAGCGAATTTCGGCTTTCTCGCGCCGCTCGGTTGCATCCTCAATCGCCAGCAGCAGCATCCGATTTTTCGGATCGAGCCTTGGGATACGGCGCGCATTCAAACGCATAACGCGCCTGCCGATGTGCGGAAAGTCGTATTCAAGCTCAAAGTCGTGAAAAGACTCCTGGCGAAACAGTGCTGCGCCTAACAGCTCACGGAGTCGAGCGTTGTTCCATTGGCCGCTACCCAGATCATAAAGGAGACGCCCCTCGGTCTCTTCGCGCGAGACCAAGAAAGTTTCATAGAAGGCCGTAGTCGCACGCTGTACACGCAAGTCCGCATCCAGGACAACCAGTGGTTCGCGGACAGTTTCGATCATGCCCTCAGCGTAGTTGCGCGCCTCCTCGGCCGCCTCCAGCCCGCGTTTCAGGGCATCAATATCCTGCATGGCGATCACAGCGCCCGCTATCCGATTGTCTACCGTCCGGTAGGGCCGGATCATCACCGAATACCAGTGACCATCAACACCCTGCGCTTCCTGGCTGAAAGTTTCCAGAGTATCGATTACGGTTCGGATTTGTGCTTCCAGCCAGGGTGTTTCAATTTGCCCCCTGAGATTCCCCACCGGCCGCCCTATATCAATTGAGGTAAGGCTTAACAATCTCTCAGCCGAAGGATTGAACCGGCGAACACGCAGGTCATGGTCCACCATCACTACCGCCAGACTAACTGCATTCAGCAGGTTCCGCAGATCGCTATTAGTCGCGCTGAGTTCGCGATTGCGACTCTGCAACTCCTCATTTACCGTGGTCAGTTCTTCGTTCGCCGATTGCAACTCTTCTTTAGTGGTGCTGAGCTCTTCGTTGGTGGATTGCAGCTCCTCATTCGCGCTCCGAGCTTCCTCGTTAATTGCCTGCAACTCCTCACCGTGCGCTTCGTGGTCCTCCGTCAGATTGCGCAGGTTCTCACGTACTTCAGCGAGTTCGTCCTCCAAGCGACGAATCGTCTCCTCGGCAGACGACGGGTAAGCTGTTCTTGCAGTTGCCCCTTCATGGGACGACCCTCGCGGAGTGAAAACGATCAGGAAGTAACGTTCACCGGTTGAGTTTCCGGACAGCGGAGTCACTTCTAGCCAAAGGTCCTGCTCGCTCTCATCTGACCCGCGCACCGTAGCCGACTCCCGGACCGAGACGTTCTTCTCCATCACCACATCCATAACTCGCCGGATCGGCAACACCAGGCTCTCTGGCGCTATCCGCAAAAGGTTAGAAGCCAAGCCAATAGTTGCGGCGCTCAAATACGAATGGACACGACCGCGGAACTGAAGTACCTGCAGGTCAGAGTCCACCAGCACCGCATCGGGTGAGTACTTGTGGTGAATAAGCCGATCTACCTTCCTTTGTAGTTCCTGGCCGGTGCTCAACGGGGTGGGACGGAGCTCGCGCACACTCGGGTCGGGAGGGGGCGCATTCAAATTTATGGCAAAGGGAAGTCGAACTGGAACATCCCTGCGCCGGTAAATCTGCAACTGCTTATTCACTGAGGTAAACAAATCTTCCGCGGAGCCGACTGTCTCCGCGGTGCCCAGCATCAGGAGGCCGTTCTGATCGAGAGCGTAATGGAAGATAGGAATCACGCGCCGTTGTAGCGGCAGATCAAGATAGATTAGAAGATTGCGACAGCTGATCAAATCGAGATTTGAGAATGGCGGATCACGCGTGACATCATGCCGGGCGAAAATGCAGTTTTCTCGAATCGACTTGGCAATCTGATACTTCCCATCGATTTTCTGGAAGTGCCGTATCAGACGGTCGGACGTTAGATCCTGTACAATCGCCTCCGAGTAGAGCCCCTGGCGAGCGCGCTCCAGAGCACCCTCACTAATGTCTGTTCCGAAAAATTGCACTTGTCTCTGCAGTTGCAGTTCTTCCATCAGCTCGTTCATGCAGATGGCTAGGGAGTAAACCTCCTCGCCAGTCGCGCAGCCCGGAACCCATACGCGAATGGGCCTGTTTGACTCTTTTTTACTCGCCAGTTCAGCTCGCAGACTGCGTTGAAGGGCATCGAACATGGCGGGATCGCGAAAGAAGCTAGTGACGCTGATCAGCAGATCTCGGTAGAGTTCGCGAAGTTCGGTGGGATTGGCTTCGGTATGTCGCACATATTGAGCCAAGCTGTCCATCCGCAGCACCATCATCCGGCGCCCAATCCGACGGCGGATCGTAGTCGGCTTGTAATGCGAAAAATCAACTTTGGTGGTGCCTTTCAATCGAGCAAAAATCCGCTGCATCTCCCCATCCCCTCCGGGAAGAGTTTCCGAACGGGAATCGCCTGACTCGCGCGCAATCAAGTAGGGATGGTGGCCAAGCTGGGCCAACTCAAGACCAATATCACGGGGAGACAAAATAAAATCTGCCGCGCCAGTTAGAATGGCGTTGCAGGGCATTCCCGTAAAATGGGCTGTTGATTCTTGCTGAACGAAAGTTATGCCGCACTCGGCTTTAATGGCTCGCAGGCCCATGCTGCCGTCGGACGCATTGCCGGAAAGTATCACACCAATTGCCCGGCTGCCCTGCACTGCCGCTAACGAACGGAAGAAAATATCGACTGGCAGATGAAGGCCCGGTTCGCGCGGCACCAGGCGCAGCCGTTCTCCCTGGAGCACAATGCTGACGTTTGGTGGAATCACATAGACGACGTTCGGCTCCACAATTAAGTCGTCCTGCGCCGTTTCGACCCGCATGGTGGTAAGCGGATCAAGCAGCTCTGTCAATTGACTGGCGTGTTTCGGATCCAGGTGCTGAATCAGCACGAACGCCATTCCGGTATCTGGCGGCAGAGCGCTTAGGAGTTGACCGAACGCTTCCAGCCCACCGGCGGATGCGCCTATACCTACTATGGGGAACGGATTGCCTCGCGGAGGACTAATATCGTGATCGTTTACCTCTACCGACGTTACATAAGGGTCAGAGTGGGGCGAAGAAGACTGCTCTATGGTAGGCACGTACAGCTCATCCCTCAGTATATTGGCTATTTACCGGGGCGGGTCAGCCACTTCACGCTCTTCGGCTCAGAGCTTTCGCAGTTCATAGTTTCTGAAACTCCCGAGACGATGTCAGCGCACGAGTTCTGAATGCCGGACCGTATTGCTGCTTCCTCACTGCGAGCGGCCACGGTCTTGCAATTGTAGCGACCATTGAAATACATGCAAACTTCCACGCGATAGCGTGGGCCTTGAATGGTGCTGAAGCCAATGAGGATGGCGATAAACACCACGAGAGCGGCTATGACCAGGCCAAGCTTCAGAGGAGAACCTCAGTAAAGTAGTTCCCCATCTGGCGGAACTTGTCATAGCGCTGCTCGATTAGTTGCTCAGGAGATAGATGAGCGAGTTCATCGAGCGCCGACTGTAAGGTACGACCGAGAGCCGCGATAGCAGAGTCGGGATCCTGCTGCGCGCCACCTTCCGGTTCGGGGACAATCCCGTCGATGAGCTTCATAGCAAAGAGATCATCGGCAGTCATCTTCAGCGCTTCGGCAGCGAGCGGCGCTTTCTTAGCGTCGCGCCAGATAATAGCCGCGCAGCTCTCCGGGGTAATCACGCTGTAGTAAGCATTCTCAAGCATATAAACGCGATTCCCTACACCCAGCGCCAGAGCGCCTCCACTGCCACCTTCGCCGACCACAACAGTGATGATCGGGCTGCGCAGCCGTGACATTTCGCGCAGGTTGAAGGCAATCGCTTCCGCTTGGCCCCGCTCTTCGGCATCAATGCCGGGGTAAGCGCCTGGGGTGTCGATCAGCGTAATGACAGGCTTGTTAAATTTGGAAGCAAGCTGCATAACGCGCATAGCCTTGCGATAACCTTCCGGCTTGGGCATGCCAAAGTTACGAAGCAGCTTCTCTTTAGTATCGCGACCCTTTTGCTGCGCAATGAGCATGACGGGCTTGTCATGGAACCGCGCCATACCCGCCACGATCGATTTGTCATCGCCAAAAAAACGGTCGCCGTGCAACTCTTCAAAGTCGGTGAACAGGCCGTCAATATAATCCTGAGAATGCGGGCGCTTAGGATGACGTGCCAGTTGTACGCGGCGATAACTCGGATTATCCAGACTTGTGTCTGCGTTAGAACGGGGCTGCTGTTTCTCGTCGGCCATTAGCTCGCCAGGATCTCCATTGCTTCCGGACCACAGATCTTCTCGAGTTCAGCACGAAACTCTCGGTCTGGGCGTACCTTAGTGCTGACATCCATAACCACAGAAAAGTCGCGAGGCTTCTCCAACCGCAGGCGTACATCTGTCTGGCCACTCTTGCGGGAGAAGAGTTGGTTTAGGGCGTCGGCCTTTTCCTGGCCCGCTTCGTCTTTCAACCAGATTCGAATGGAGATCACCGAAGGCAGATCGACACGAGCCTCTTCCAGTTTCACCATTTCCTGAATAGAAAGTTTGGGTGGTCCGCCCTCTTCAGGTAGTACGGCGGCGCGGATGAACACAGCCGCATCATCGCGCAGCGTATCCAGCAGCTCTTCATATTTATTGGCGAACGCCATGGCCTCCACTGTGCCGCGCCGGTCGTCAATCTTCAGCGCTGCCCAGTACTTTCCGTCACGGTTAGTTTTGCGGACGATATTGGTCAGAATGCCGCAGAGGGCGACAGGTGTTCCCTTCTCCAGGTCCTCGAGTTTATCAGTGAAGTGAGTAGCAAGGTCCCCAATTTTTTCCTGCCAGCGGTCGAGCGGGTGGCCTGAGACGTAGATGCCGAGCATTTCTTTTTCGCCGGCAAGCTTCTGCTCCATAGTCCAATCCGGAAGATTGGCGAGCGGGTACTCTTCTTTGTGTTCATCAGCAAACATTCCGAACAGGCCATGCTGCCCCATTACGCGATCGCGCGACGCCCGTTGGCCTGATTCGAGCGCACGGTCTAGAGCTTCAGTTAGTTGCGCGCGGTTGCCGCCGAGTGAATCGAGCGCGCCGGCCTTGATCAAGCTTTCCACCGCTCGCCGATTCAGTTGTTGCAAATTGACGCGCTCGCAGAAGTTGTAGATGGAGGTGAACCGACCTGCTTCGCTACGCTCGGAAACAATCGCCTCGATGGCACCCTGGCCCACATTCTTGACAGCGCCCAAGCCGAAGCGGATGGCTTTCTCCGCCGGAGTAAAGTTGGAATCGCTCTGGTTCACATCGGGAGGCAGGACGTTGATGCCGGTCTCACGGCACTCGTTGATGTATTTAACAATCTTGTCCGTGTTGCCCGATTCAGACGTGAGCAACGCAGACATGAACTCAACGGCATAGTGAGCTTTCAGATACGCTGTGACGTAAGCAAGGTAGGCATAGGCAGCCGAGTGCGACTTGTTAAAGCCATACCCGGCAAATTGCTCCATCAGATCAAAGATCTTGGCGATCTTCTTGGGTGGGAAGCCGCGCTCCGTTGCGCCAGTGATGAAACGCTCGCGCTGCTTGGCCATTTCGACCGCGCTCTTCTTTCCCATAGCGCGACGCAGAATGTCCGCGTCACCGAGTGAGTACCCGGCGAGCTTATTGGAGATCTGCATCACCTGCTCCTGGTAGAGGATGACGCCATAGGTCTCTTCTAACAATTCCTTTAATTCCGGGACATCGTAGGCGATCGGCTTGCGGCCATGCTTGCGATCAATGAAGTCGGGAATCATGCCGCCTTGGATCGGGCCTGGACGGTACAGCGCGTTGAGTGCGCAGAGATCTTCGATCCGGTTAGGCTGGTAGCGGCGTAGGATGTCCTGCATCCCATTCGATTCGAACTGAAAGACGCCGCTGGTAAAACCATTGCTGAAAACTTTGGTGAAGGTTTCGGCATCGTCGAGCGGCAAGTCTTCGATGTTGACGCTTTCGCCGCGGTACTTCTTGATGAGCTTCAGCGCCTGCTCAATGATGGTCAGGGTGGTCAGCCCTAGGAAGTCCATCTTCAAAAGGCCGAGTTTTTCGAGGCCCAGCATGTCGTACTGGGTGACAAGTTCCTGCTTGTTGGTGACAAACAGCGGCACCAGCTCGCGTAAAGGAACCGAGGAGATAACAACGCCGGCGGCGTGCATGCCGGCATTTCGACTCATACCCTCGAGCTTTAGACTGACGTCCAGAACTTCCTTGACGCGCGGCTCTCTTTGCGCAACAGCTTTGAGTTCGGGATCTTCGATGGCCTGGTCGAGCTTGATGTTGAGGGTTTTCGGGACGAGCTTCGAAATGCGATCGACTTCCGCATAGCTCATATCAAGGACGCGTCCGACATCTTTAATGGCGGCTTTAGCGGCCAAGGTGCCGAAGGTGATAATTTGCGCTACCTGCTCGCGGCCGTACTTCTCGGTAACGTACTGAATCACCTCGCCGCGGCGATTGGTACAGAAATCGATATCGATATCCGGCATGCTGATGCGCTCCGGGTTAAGAAAGCGTTCGAAGAGCAAGCCGTACTCGAGCGGATCGATATCGGTGATCTCCATGGCATAGCTAACCAGGCTGCCGGCGGCAGAACCACGGCCCGGGCCCACCGGAATGCCCTTTGATTTAGCGAAGCGGATGAAGTCCCAGACGATTAAGAAATAGCCTGAGAACTTCATCTGCTGGATCATGACGATCTCGCGCTCCAGCCGTTCCAGGTAGTCGGGAATGTCGAACTTCAGCCTGCCCTGCTCGCGCAAAGCTTCCAGGCGTCCACGGCGCTTCTCGAACCCTTCACGGGCAACATAGCCGAAGAAGCTGTCGGTTGTGTGGGTATTGGGAACATCAAAACGCGGAAACGGATCTTTAACCTTCTCCAGCTTCACCTGGCAGCGTTGGGCGATGTCCCAAGTGCGATCGAGCGCGTGCTCGACGTCGCCGAACAGCTTCATCATCTCGGCGCGCGACTTAACGTAGAAGTCTGGTGTCGAAAAGCGCATCCGATTCGGATCGGACATCGTCTTGCCGGTCTGAATGCAGAGCAGAATCTCGTGCGCCTTCACATCGTCGTGGCTCAAATAGTGCGCATCGTTGGTAACCACCAGCGGAATGCCGGTGTCGGCGGACATGCGGCGAATCTCGGGTATCAGTATCTTGTCCTGGTCGAGGCCATGATCCTGCAATTCCAGAAAAAAGTTGTCTTTGCCGAAAAGATCAGCGTACTCGCCGGCCACCGTTCGTGCCTGCTCATATTGACCGGCGATGACTTTCTCATTTACATCGCCGCGCAGGCAGGCTGACAGGCAAATAAGTCCCTTGGAGTGGCGGGCCAGCAAATCCTTATCGATGCGCGGCTTGTAGTAGAAGCCGTCAAGGTAGCCGGTGGAGACGAGGTTAATTAGGTTCTTGTACCCTTCCTGTGTCTCGGCCAGCAGCACCAGGTGGTTGTACCTGTCGGTGTCGGAGCGTGTTTTATGCCCCTGCTGGGAGACATACATCTCACAGCCGATGACCGGGTGGATGCCTTCCTTGTTGGCTTCGTTATAAAACTCGACCGCGCCGAAGAGGTTGCCATGATCAGTCATGGCGATGGACGGCATGCTCTGCTCCTTGGCGATTGACATCAGTTTTTTAATGTCGCAGGCGCCATCAAGGAGGGAGTAGTCGGTATGGCAGTGAAGGTGAACGAACGGACGTTCGGACATGAAGATTCTTTTATAGTTTAACGGGCGGTACTGAGTGGGACCGTGTCACGCGAGGTTTGAGCGACGTATCCGCGAGTCTCAGGTACAGAAAGTACTGGCAGCCAGAGATCAGCGCCTGTTTGTAATGGACGTGTAACAGCCATCAGGTAATTTTTATAAGTCTATGAGAAGAAAACGATACCGCTCTTTGCTGGGTGCGAGCCTGCTCGCCATGCAGCTTTGGGGAGCAGAGCCTCCTGCCCCTCAGAATGCAAGCTCTTCTGGCTCCAACAACACAACTCCTACCTCGTCAGATGATCTGAAAGCTTTGCGCGAGCGCATCTCCCAACAGGAAGAGCAGATTAAGAAGCTGACGGAGGCTGTTGCGGAGCAGCGAACGATCCTGGATAAAGCAGTTGCCAGCAGCAACGCGGCGATGGCGCCTGTTGCTGTGTCCGCGCCTGCCCCTGTGGCGAGTGGTTCAACTGGACCTGATACCGTTGCCGTGGCTAACCATGCCGGTTCTGTGCCAGTTGTGCCTGCTTACAATGTCGGGCGGCCGCCGCGCTTTGCAGCAGCCAATCGAGCCGGGGGACAAAACCTGCAGGCGGCTAATCCGTCGCCACTTGGCATAAGGATTGGAAACTCCACGTTCACGCCTCTGGGCTTCGTCGACTTTACCTGGTTTGGACGTTCCAGCGCAGTAGGAAGCGGCTTAGGCACTAACTTTGCCGGCATTCCATATAACACCTCTTCTTTAAATCACCTTTCAGAAAACGACTTCAGCGCACAGAACTCGCGGATTGGCTTCCGGGTTGATTCGACGGTGGCTGGAAATAAGGTACTAGGCTACTTCGAGGGCGATTTCTTCGGCAACCAGGCACCGAACGTTTTCGTGTCGAACAACGCTGCCACTTTCCGGCTGCGTTTGTTCTTCGTGGACCTAACCCGGGGCAAGCTGGAGATCTTAGGGGGGCAGGAATGGAGCATGTTCACCCCAAGCCGCAAAGGCTTCTCACCGTTGCCGTCAGACGTCTTCTACACGCAGAACATGGACTTGAACTACCAAGCAGGTCTTGTTTGGGCTCGCCAACCGCAGTTCCGCTTGCTCTATCATCCGACTAAGGACTGGGTGGCCGGCATCTCGCTCGAGAATCCGCAACAGTACATTGGCGGTTCGGGTGGTTCCAACGGTGGTTCGGTGACTCTTCCGACGGCTCTGGCGCCAGTCTTGTTGACGCAGTTCAACAACGCAGCTAATGCCGTTGCGGTCGGTACCAACAGTGTCACCGGCGGAGGCAACTACTCCACCCCGAACCTTCATCCCGACATCATTCTTAAATCCGCGTACGACGCTCACGTCGGCAAGAAGGATCAGATCTTCCACGTTGAGGCCGGCGCTTTAATCAGAAGCTTCAAGGATTCGATTCCGACCGGAACGCCCACCAGGTACGTCAGCAATTCGGCGACAGCAGTTAGCGGAGAAGTGAACGCAAATCTGGAAGTTGTAAAGAACTTCCGCCTAATTGCCAATACCTTCTTCGGCGAGGGTGGCGGGCGGTACATATTCGGCTTAGCTCCGGACGTGATTGTTCGTGCCAACGGAACTATTTCGCCGCTGCACTCTTACTCGACTGTGGATGGCTTCGAATGGCAGGCTCAGAAGAACACGCTGGTCGACGCCTACTACGGTGGCGTTTATATCGGAAAGCAAATCGCACTTGATCCCAGTAGCAGAACCCGGTTGATCGGCTATGGCTTCCCAGGCTCGGGTCCAAACGACAACAAAGCAATTCAGGAGTTTACCTTTGGCGTAACCCAGACCTTCTGGAAGAACCCGAATGTCGGCGCCCTCTCCCTTATCACTCAGTACTCGTACCTGACCCGAGACCCATGGTCTGTGGTCAGCCCGGCTCCGAAGAACACCCACACGAATCTGTATTACGTTGATTTACGCTACACGCTTCCATAACCGAAGACCCACTCTACAAAAACGAAGGGCACTGGCCAACAGCCAGTGCCCTTTTTGTCTTAAGCCCAGCGACTAGCTGGGCAAAAGAAAACCCCCGGAGTGACCCGGGGGCGATGAAAAAACAAGAAGCCCGCAAACGCGGGATAAAGTTACTTCTTCTTTTTTGCTGGTGCTTTTTTTGCCGGCGCCGCCGTTTTAGCAGCGGGCTTCTTGGTTGCGTTCTTCATTGAATAGATCTCCCTAAACGTTAATTTGCAATCTTGTACAAGATCGCAGCGTGATCCATATATAAATTTGTTCTGAAGAGAAGTCAAGAAAAATCGCGTTCATTTCAAGAGCAGCTTCGTTCAGCAGTGAAGAGAGCCGCGTCAGCATGTAAAGCAGGCACTCATAGCCTTACATTTGTAGGAGCGACCGGGTTTAAATAGAACGTATGAGCGAGATCATAAACAAGCTGAAAGATGGAGTGCGGCAGTTCCAAGCAAACGTGTATAAGCCGCAAGCGGAGGCATACAGGAAGGCGGCGAGCGAACCTCAGCGACCGCACACTCTGGTTGTGGCGTGTGCTGATTCGCGAGTGAATGTAGAGGCGATTACAAGTTCACGAACCGGAGATGTGTTTATCACGCGCAACATCGGCAACATGGTGCCGGCCTACCAAGGAACGCTGGGCGGCGTGAGTGCGGTGATTGAGTATGCGGTAAACGCACTGAAGGTGCAGCATGTCGTTGTTTGCGGACACTCGGACTGCGGAGCAATGAAAGCGCTGCTGAATCCACCGTCTACCGATACTCTGCCGATCGTCCGAACATGGCTGAATAATGGTCATGCGGCGCTGAGCATCGCTGAGACGGTGCATAAAGGGACAGGACGAGAGATGCTGAGCGTTTTGACCGAACAGAACGTGCTGATGCAGATGGCGCACTTGAAAACACATCCCTCCGTAGCCGGTGCAATGGCCCGACGGGAGCTGACCATTTCCGGTTGGGTGTATGAGATTGGGTCGGGTGAGGTGCGGATTGTGGAAGACGGGCAGCAGAAGTTCATCCCCGTAGGTGAAGCGAAAGCGGAACACGAGCTGACGAGCCAGCCATGATTGTTCCCAAAGGGCCGCAACTGTGGCGCATGGTGGCCTACGTTGGTAGGCCCTTGCTGTATTTAGTAGCTTGGGATGTTTTCATCGTGGTCGCTTACATGGTTTTGCACTGGGACTGGGTAGGGTCGAAAAACATTCCGCTGGCCCTATATGGCTCGGCGATCGGCATTATCGTCGGTTTCAGGAACAAGTCGGCTTACGGACGATGGTGGGAAGCGCGCCAGCTGTGGGGCCAGATTGTTAATAACAGCCGGAGCTTGGCGCGTCAAGTTTGCTCGACCATGCAACCGTCACGCGCAGATGACCAGGGCGAACAGGACGACTTGCAGGCACTACAGAGAAAGTTGGTGTATCACCAGATTGCTTTCGTTCACTCTTTGCGCCAGCAGCTGAGGGGCCTAGCGCCATGGAATGAACTGGAGCCTTTGCTGAGCTCAAGTGAGATTGAGTCGCTGCGCCAGGAAAAGAATGTCCCACTGACCATTCAGCAGAGGATGGGGCGAATGCTTCGAGAAGCAAGGAACCGAGGCTGGGTTGACTCGCTGGAGTGGCAGGCGATGGACCGCAATGTGGATGACTTGGCTGATTCACAGGGTGGAGCCGAGCGCATCAAGAACACGCCCATGCCGAAACAATATGATTTCTATCCACGCTTATTCGTTCAAATCTACTGTGTGCTGTTGCCGGTTGGTATGGTGGAGCAGCTCGGCTGGTTTACTCCGCTTGGATCGACACTGGTTGGGTTCATGATGCTGGCACTGGATAAGATTGGGCGCGACCTGGAAGATCCGTTCGATAACACGATCTACGATGTACCTATAACAGCCATTACAACGACTATCGAGATGAATTTACGGCAGTTGTTGGGTGAGACGAAGTTGCCGGAGCCCATCAAACCGGTACGTGGTGTGCTCTGGTAGCACCTAAACAGAAGTAGCCTTAGATGTTTTTGGGCAGGAATCGGTATAGAGTTCCGCGTGGAGCTCCGTTGGCAGTTGCCGTACTGGCTGCTCTGAGCCTCATTGGATGCCATCACAAAACTCGAGTTGGCCGCGGAAGGTCACAGGCGCCTGTAACAAGTCCGGCTGCAAAACACTCCAGTCGCAAGGCAGCCGCCCCGGTGGCGGTCGGCTACACCGAACAAGGAGTAGCTAGCTGGTACGGCATTCCGTACCACGGGCGGCCCGCGGCGGATGGCGAGACCTACGATATGGAGACGCTGGTGGCTGCCCATCGCACTATGCCCTTCAACACGTGGCTGCGGGTCACCAGCCTGCAGAACAGCAAGACAGTGGACGTGCGGGTAATTGACCGCGGTCCGTTCGTGGGCAATCGAATTATTGATCTTTCGAAAGCGGCTGCACGGCAGATTGAGTTGTTAGGACCAGGTGTTGGACCGGTGCGCCTGGAAGTAATCGCAGCACCGGCTGACATTCCTTCCAACGACTTCTACGCCGTCCAGGTAGGGGCTTTTGCAGTATATGCAAATGCAGAACGGGCCCGCGAACAGTATGCGGGGCGGTTCGGTGCCGCGCAGCTAACGATCAAGCAGGGCGTAACTCCGCTCTATCGGGTACTAGTGGGCAAGGTGGGCTCCATGAGTGCGGCGCAGGAGCTCGCAACTCAATTGCAGGCCGAAGTGGGGGGCGTGTTCATCGTGCGCTTGGACCAAACCGTGCCGGCAGTGCAGGCTCCCGCGCCGGAATAGCCGGTGCTGCCCGTGCTCAAGAACGACGGGTCTCACTAGCGAGAAATATACGAAGTGCCTCGCACTACCTTCACGCAGGGATAGCTTTGCCGTCACTTCGCAGACCGCACTCGACACTTCGCCGCTTACAACGCTTGTCGGAAGTTCGGCTGCCATGCGTCAGGTTCACAGTCAAGTGACAAAGATGGGGAAGTCGCGCTTTCCCGTCCTGATCCTGGGTGAGACGGGGACCGGCAAAGAAGTGGTCGCGCGGGCTATTCACAACACCGAAGCGCGTGGACCGTTCGTAGTGGTGGACTGCTCATCGCTCGTCGGGCCGCTAATGGAGAGCGAGCTGTTCGGTTACGCCAAGGGCGCCTTCACCGGAGCACATAACCAGAAGCTGGGGTTGCTGGATGCGGCCAATGGAGGCACCGCGTTCTTTGACGAGATCGGCGAACTGCCCATGGAGATGCAGATGAAACTCCTGCGAGTGCTGCAGGAGAAAGAGTTTCGCGCAGTAGGTGGATTGGCTCAGCGAAGCTCAAATTTCAGGGTGATAGCTGCAACTAACCGTGACCTTGCCAAAGAAGTAGAAGCGGGACGTTTTCGTCAGGATTTGTTTTACCGCCTGAATGTGATGCGGCTGCGCTTACCGGCGCTGCGGGATCGGCGTGAGGACATACCGCAATTGGTGAGTCACTTCTTGAGCCGCTATGGAAACGATCATCGTTTGAGCACGGACGCGCTCGACAACCTGCGTGACTACGAGTGGCCCGGCAACATTCGCGAGCTGGAGCATACAGTGCAGCAGATAGTTGCCATGAACTCGGGTCCTTGGATCACGCCTGCCGATCTGCCGTCCACGCTCGTAAACATGTCGGCGGAACGCGAGTTTATAGCCACCGGCGGCTTGGCATCGTTGGGAATTAGTTCTTCGCCGGGCGGAGGGGGAAGCGGTATCATCCCCCTGGCCGACGTAGAAAAACGGGCCATTCTGGACGCTATCAGCTATACCAAAGGTGACCGTACCGTCGCGGCCGCGATGCTTGGCATTGGGCGCACTACTCTCTATCGCAAGCTGAAAGAGTATGGCTTGTAAACTGTGAGTAGTGAGGATAGCGCTTGATGCGACTTATAGCGTTGACCCTCATCCGTCGGGAATCGCAGTTTACTCTCGCGAGTTGATGAGGGGTCTGCCGGCATTGCACACGGCGGACGAATTCTACCTTTGTTACCGGCCAAAGCAGTGGGGCTCCCGTAAGGAGACGGCGCTGCCGAATGTTAAGAGCCGTGTTCTGCTCAGGCCATTCTCGCCAGGCCGACCGCGCGTGTTCCATGGTCTTAACCAGCGAATTGACTGGCGGCCCGCGCCGACGGTGATCTCCACATTTCACGATCTGTTTGTGATGACGGCAGACTACTCTGCGCCGGAGTTTCGACGGCGCTTTACCGAGCAGGCCAGGAACGCAGCCCAGCGTTCGGACATGATCATCGCGGTATCGGAATTCACGGCGGGTCAGGTAGTGGACCTACTCGGAGTGAACCAGGCGAAAATTCGTGTTATTCCGCATGGCGTTCATCAACTCTCCCTCGACTTCTCAGTCCCACGCGAAAACATCATCCTGTTTGTGGGTGCATTGCAGCGCCGTAAGAACATTATTGGTCTGGTGAAAGCCTTCGAGCAGCTGGAGAGCAAATGGAAGCTCGTACTCGCGGGTGCGCCCGGCGGCTACGGTTCGGTCGAGATCATGAACTACATCGACGCAAGTAAGTCTCGCGACCGCATTCAGGTTGTTGGCTACCTGCCCGATGATGCCCTGCAAAGGCTGTACGCGCGTGCTCGCATCTTTGCTTTTCCCTCTCTGGATGAGGGCTTTGGCATTCCCGTGCTGGAAGCCATGGCTCATGGGGTACCAGTTGTGACGTCGGATCGTGCTGCATTGCGCGAGGTAGCTGGAGACGCCGCACTGCTGATAGAGCCAGATCGTGTTGATTCAATTACCGATGCATTCGCTAAATTGATTGCGAGCGAAGACCTGCAAAAGGAGCTGGCGAGAAGGGGCTGCGAACGTGCGGATCAGTTC
>CALMAV010000330.1:0-1751 GCA_937859895.1 uncultured Bryobacterales bacterium
TGCCGTCATCCTCGATTGAGATCTTCAAAGCACGAAGGAACTTTTGATCCTGCGAGGTAAGTTTGATATTGCCGGTTGCTTCAATGTGCACGGGAGACTCGGAATCTTCGGAGTCTTCTAACTCCTCTTCTTCGCCCCGCTTGTTGAATCCAATAGTGGCTTCAAGTACGAGGAAGACGTCATAGCCGGCTCGTTTGATTTCGCCGATCGCTCCAGCAATGCGATCCGAATCAGAAAGAGATTCATTGATAGCGTTGCCAAGCTCCTGCATCAACTCTTTCAGTCGATCGTCCAAAAAATGTCCTTTCCTCGACGCTTTCAGGTTAACACCAGTTTAAGAAGTTGCCGACTTCCGCCACGATTGCAACGGAACCGCAAACCGCACACAAAGTATGTAGCGGCTGAGGCGAATTAGTTGCCATGCTTTGGATGCAAAACGCTCTAGGATTGCTCCCAGACTTTGCTCTATTTGTGGCTACTTAGGTTTCTGAGCTCTTCTGCTCGTAAGCTTTGGCCGAGTATTTACCAGCTTCGCCTTGAGCACCGCCTGTATTGTCATGCGTGCGCAAAGCCTGCTTGTACTCATTGACCGCACGGTCACGCTGGCCCGTTACGTCAAAGATTTTTCCTAAGTTTATGTGAGACCAGACTTCCGTCCAGCGAGGCTCCAGATCGCCGTTAATGGCTGAGCGGAATTCATTGGCAGCCTGCTGATAGTTGTTCTGCTTGAAGAAGAGCTCACCAATCCGATAATGGGCAAGTGAACTACTCTTGTTAACGTCAAGTGCCTTCTCGTACTCACGAAGTGCGTTGGAGTAGTCGTTGATCTCAACAAACTGCTCCCCCCGACGAATGGCCACCGCAATTTGGGTTGACTGATCAAACCGCAACAGAACGTGGCTTGGATCGAGTGTCAGCTTCTTTGGCTTGCCGAACGTATCAACGCTGAACTCGGAGGACGTTCCAGTGACTTCGATCTTCTTATCTTCTGGATTTCCTTCCGTCTCAATGCGCAAGTCAACGGGCATCCGGAATGTATCCAAATCCTGAGTGATCTTGCCGACAACCCGGAAGCCTTTCTGCGTACGAAATACGGTGTAGTCAAGCTTAAACTCGGGTGAGCCGCTTGACTCCAGCCATTGAATAAAGAAGTAGCGAAGCTCCTGACCGGAGACCTTCTCCATTACCTTTCGGAAATCCTCGCTGCTAACCGGTTTCCAGCTGTATGTATCGAGAAAAGTCTTCAGGCCTTTCTGAAAGTTTGCTTCGCCCACAACATTTCGCAGCATGTTCAGGATGGCAGCACCACGGGCAGCAGTCAGCGCCCAGTACTCGGGCGAATAATCATCCAGGCGAGCAGATTGCAAGACGGGCGGTTCTTTAACCGTCAGCGCTTCCACATAAGTAGCGCGGAGATCCGAGTCACTGGCTCCTGGCCCACCAACGTGCGCCATATAAGCAAGCTCGGAGTAACGCGCTACTCCGTTATCAAGCCAGAGATGATTGCGATTAACCGGAGACACCAGCATGCCCCACCACTGACGCGAGAGCTGATTACTCAGGATACGCGTGTTGGTCTTGGCCGTGATAGAACCAGGCGCCAGGAACAGCATGCCGGGCGCGGCATAACCATTCACCGCACCATCTTCGGTCTCGACTAAAGTGAGATTCGCCTGCGGAGCCAGTCCATACTGACTCGTTAAAAAGCTCATGATCTTGCCTGTCTCCTCGCCATACGCCTGGGCCTGCGC
>CALMAV010000330.1:1761-3030 GCA_937859895.1 uncultured Bryobacterales bacterium
AATTTATACCTTGCGAGGACACCTTCACCGGGGCTGCTTTCACAATGGCGAGGCTGCCAGGGAAACTCGCTTGATCGTAGTGGAAGGATGACAGTGTTTGGCCGTTAGGCGCCCGCTCTGTTTTGGCGTCTCCGCTGGCGATTACCGTGTACTCCGCCGGTGTAGAAATATGCAAGTCAGCCTGAAACCGGTCGGTGGTATAGCCACTGATCGGGAACCACCGTGACGGGTACATCAGGTAACCGAAGTCGGGGTGAAGAGCAGCAAACTTGATGCCCGAAACCGGAGACTCTTCATTCCCAGTAAGTTTGCCTTCGTAAGTTACTGAGATTTGAGAAGGCTGGTTGGCAGGCAGGCTGGCAGGAAAAGTGACGTGAAGAAGGAAATCTGCTGCCGTCCGTGCACTGGAAAGGGACTGCCCACGTGGGTCAACAACCTTAGTGACGGTCAGCGCATTGTTGAGTTCAAAAGCGGCATCGTTGACAGGCGTCTGCGGCGTGAACTCAATACGGGCGGTAGCAACCAGCGATTGTGTTCGCGGA
Source organism: uncultured Bryobacterales bacterium (assembly GCA_937859895.1). GTDB lineage: Bacteria > Acidobacteriota > Terriglobia > Bryobacterales > Bryobacteraceae > Bog-105. The sequence continues at coordinate 2,304 of CALMAV010000330.1, forward strand.
TTGATAGTGGCGGTAATCGTGTATCGGGTAACGTCAATGGAAGGAACCGGCGTCCTGGTCTGCGCGCCGGCAATAACGCTTGAAAAAAGCAGTACGCACAGGAGTTGAAAACGACCCAGCATGAGTTACCTTATTGTCTCCTGCGGAACTTCACCTACTGTATTAGACGTGCGAGCGCGCTTATTGAGGTGTTCGGCAATGCACTCAGCGGCAAATTGGAACGGATCACCTGCGCGCGTAAGCGAAAGGCGGACCGAAGCCAGTTCCAGACGCATTCTTTCAGCCGCCTCCGGGTTAGAGAGCAGCTCTGAAGAGGCTTGAACCAGGTTCACCGGAGTCATAGCGTCCTGGATAAACTCCGGCACTATTGCTCGCTCCGCAATCAAGTTGACCATAGATAAAAAAGGTAGCTTTACCAAGCGGCGTCCAACGGCCCAAGTCAGCGGTGTCACCTTATAAAAGGTGACAGTAGGCGTTCCCAAAATGGCTGCCTCAACCGTGACAGTACCGCTGGCGGCCAACGCAAGATCAGCATGACCGATGCAGTCGGGAGTTTCGCCTTCTACTACTTGGATGGACAGCGCCCCGATGCGTTCCCGAAATTTTGAAAAAGCAGTGGCGCGGTAGAAGCCCCGCGGTGTCGCAAGCAGAACGGAGAGATCGAATCGGCGGCGCAACTCGGCCACGGTGTCGAGGAGCACAGGCAGATGACGGATGGCCTCGCCGG
>CALMAV010000331.1 GCA_937859895.1 uncultured Bryobacterales bacterium
ATGATGTCATCCGGGCAATCCGGGAATTGGTGGCTTGTTTCCCCATCTATCGCACGTATGTGGTGCCCTCGCGCCACGAGAAAAACCCCGACGACGAGCGGTACGTCAACGAAGCAGTCGAGATGGCCAAGCGTAACCGGCCCGAGATCGAAGGCGAGTTCTTCGATTTCATGCGCGATATTCTCCTGCTGAAATTGCAAGGCTCTCTGGAAAGCGAGTTCGTGATGCGCTTTCAGCAGTTCACGGGTCCGGCCATGGCCAAGGGAGTCGAGGATACTGTCTTCTACAACTACAATCGACTAACTTCACTGAACGAAGTGGGAGGCGATCCTGGACGGTTCGGAGTTGAGCCTGCAGAGTTTCATGATTATTGCTCGGAGGTCCAGAGCGCTCATCCAAGAACGATGCTTGCGTTGTCTACTCACGACACCAAACGTAGTGAGGATGTCCGGGCCCGCATCAGCCTGTTATCGGAGATTCCGGATGTCTGGGAAGCTGCATTGAAGCGTTGGAGCGAAATGAATGTTGGCTTCAAGAAGAATGAAGCTCCCGATGCTAACACGGAATACCTGATCTACCAAACGATGCTTGGTGCGTGGCCCATTGGAAAAGAGCGCTTGTTGCCTTACCTCGAAAAAGCGACTCGTGAGGCGAAAGCGCAGACTACCTGGTTGACTCCAAACAATGCCTTTGAGGAGGCAACAAAGTCATTTGTCGATCAGCTTTATGAAAGTGAGGCATTTCAAAAAGAGCTGAGCGATTTCGTCAAACCTCTTATTGAGCCGGGCCGGGTAAACTCGCTTTCTCTGACGTTGTTGAAGCTGACCTGCCCTGGTGTTCCGGATACTTACCAGGGTTGCGAGTTGTGGGATTTGAGTCTTGTCGATCCAGATAATCGACGTCCGGTTGACTACCAGTTGCGACGCAAATTGCTAGCCGAGTTAAGGAAGTTAGCGGCTTCTGAGGTTCTGGCGCGGAGTGACGAAGGTATGCCGAAACTCGCCGTCACGCACTACACGTTGAGCTTACGGCGCAGGCATCCGGATTGGTTCGGCTCGGACGCAAACTACGCTTCCCTTTCAGCAACGGGCGAAAAGGCGCATCACGTCATTGCCTTTGTACGCGGAGAGAACGTTGTCACGCTTGTACCGCGACTGGTGAAAACACTGGGCAGCGATTGGGGAAACACGAGCATCCAACTTCCGGCAGGTCGCTGGCGCAACTGCTTCACCGATTCCATACTGGACGGGGGCGCTGCGGCTCTTGCCTCTTTACTAGCAGAGTTCCCGGTGGCTTTGCTTGAAAAAATCTAACATGCATACATTCGAAGTTTGGGCTCCTGACGCGGGCTCGTTAGCGGTAATCGTGGCTGGTGCGCCGCATCCAATGGAAAAGACTGAGCGTGGCTGGTGGAAGGGCACAGTTGAATCCGCAGAGCCCGGTACTGATTACGCATTTGCTGTCGATGGTGGTCAGCCTATCCCCGATCCCCGGTCCCCTTGGCAGCCCGAGGGCGTGAATGGCCCGTCTCGCGTTGTCGACCATTCGGCATTCAAGTGGTCTGACGACAAGTGGCACCCCCGCCCTTTGTCTAGCGCCATTATTTATGAACTGCACATCGGGACGTTCACCGAACAGGGGACGTTTTTGGCCGTGATCGAAAAACTCGATTACCTACTTGATCTAGGAATCACGCACCTGGAGATTATGCCGGTGAATGAGTTCTCCGGTCCTTGGGGTTGGGGTTACGACGGCGTGGATCTCTACGCTCCGCACCACAGTTACGGGACGCCAGACGATCTGAAAACGTTAATTAATGCATGTCACACCAAAGGCTTGGCTGTGCTGCTCGATGTGGTTTACAACCACTTCGGTCCTGCCGGCAACTACCTCGGTAAGTACGGGCCATACTTCACCGACAAGTACAAAACGCCATGGGGTGACGCCGTTAATCTTGATTCGAAGGGCAGCTTTGAGGTTCGCCGCTTCTTATCAGATAACGTGTTAATGTGGCTTCGGGATTATCACTTCGACGGCTTGCGCCTGGATGCTGTACACGCGTTCGTTGATCACTCTGCTCTGCACTTCCTGGAACAACTTGCTCAAGAAGTGGAAGGTCTTTCTTCCCAGGTTGGCAAGGATCTGGTTCTGATCGCCGAAAGCGATCTGAATGATCCGCGGTTTGTAAGGTCGCCTGAGGTCGGTGGGTATGGGATCGATGCTCAGTGGAACGATGAGTTTCACCACGCTTTACACTCTCTACTGACAGGTGAGGTAAAAGGCTACTACGAAGATTTCGGCAGTATCAGTCATTTGGCTAAGTCGCTGCGTGCTGCCTATGTATACGACGGAAACTACTCGCCTCACCGTGATCGCTTACACGGCCGCCCTGCCACTGGGTTGTCCGGCAGTCGCTTTGTTGTGTTCGCGCAGAATCACGATCAGATTGGCAACCGGGCCCAGGGCGATCGTCTGTTTCACCTTCTTAGCGTCAACCGGCAGAAGATTGCCGCGGCGTTGGTGCTCACTTCTCCCTTTGTGCCCATGCTGTTTCAAGGCGAAGAGTTTGCCTCTTCCTCTCCCTTCCAATACTTTTCTCAGCATGAGGACAAGGATCTCGCCAGCGCTGTCTCGGAAGGGCGCAAGAACGAGTTCAAAGTATTCGGATGGAAGCCGGAAGAAGTGCCTGATCCGCAAGCCCGCGAAACATTTGAGCGCTCGCGTCTCAACTGGAGCGAGATCAGCGAGGAGCCGCATAGCACGTTGCTTGAATGGCATAAGAAACTGATCGCGCTGCGTCGCTCAACTTCGGCATTAACTGACGGCAGACTCGATCGCGTGCAGGTTGATTTCAGCGAGGAAGGGCAGTGGCTCAGATTTGAGCGAGGCCCAGTCGAAGTCGTTGTGAATTTGAGCTCAGACCGTCAAAGTATTCCGATTCGTAAGAAGCCTCAGGATGTGGTTGCCTCTGAGCCTGGATACCAGCTGCGGCCCGGGGTTATAGAACTGCCGGCCGATTCCGTTGTGATTCTTTTGCCCGAACCGAGCCAGACTAATGAGCAAGCGCCTCAGTTAGTACGCGCCCAGACGAGCCATTAGGCGCTTGTATATCTAGCACTGAAGCGAGAGTCGGAGCAACATCGTTTGGCATCACTGGGCTGTTGTAGCGGCCCGGTTTGATGCCTGGACCCATCATTAACAGCGGAACGTGACGATCATAGCCGTATGGCGAAAAGTGAGTCGTGCCGCTGGTGCCAGACATCCAGTCTGGCTCAAAGATAAGAAACAAGTCACCGCTGCGGCGCGGATAGTAGCCGCTCATCTCCGCTTGGGCGAGGAAGTCGCCCGCTACTCCGTTGTCCAGTTGTTCTCTCGAGTAGACGCGCGCAACGTGCAACTGCGGTATCGCAAGAACTGCCTCGCGCGCGATGTTCTCTACTTCAGCACGTGACAGCGATTTGCCGTCGTGGTTCTTCACCTTGTTAAGTGCTTCGCTGTTGAGATAAATTGCTGTGTCACTGCCGCCAGGGATAATCCAATTTGCTTTGCCGAATTCTCGATTGAGTGCACTGCTTACTGAATCTTCAATGTCTGCCGCCAGATATCCGCCTGGCATCTTGTCGCGGCTATCTTGTTCGGGCGTGGGCGCGACGCCATGATCGGCTGACAGGACAATCAGCGTATTCTTTAGGCCAACCTTTGCATCAATGCGCTTGAACAGGAGAGCGAGTAGCTGATCCGTACGAATTGACATGTCGCGCACTTCCGGTGCATCAGGACCGACTCGATGGCCAACATAATCGTTCGATGAATAGGAGATGGTGAGCAGGTCTGTTGCGTCACCCTGGCCCAATTGTTCGCCATCTAGCGCAGCCTCCGCGAAGCCCTCAATTAACTCATTTCCCCAGGGGCTAGCCGGCAGCTTCAAATAAGGAGCTACGCTTGCAGCAGCGCGGAAATCCCAGGAAGGAAAGCCATTCCATTTCTTCGTGACGTAAGACGCCGCAAGCTTTTTATTGTTGTAGGCAACCGCCCAGGGTGGCAGCTGCTGCATGTAGAAGGTACTGGTGATGAAGTTACCTGTTTCGTCATCAAACCAGTAAGCGCCGGCTGCGCGATGACCTGAGGGCAAGATGGCTCCTCGAGCCTTGATGGAGATGCCGACTACCTTCGATTTCGGATTGGCGGCCCGCATTTCGTCGCCTAACGTGCTTACGAGTAATCGCCGGGGCGAGGCTGGATCAGAGTCAGTGCAGCGCGGACCTTTGGCAGATTGATGAGTACCGCCGCCAACTTGCTTCTCCTCCCAATCGCAGACGCTGGTCACCACCTGCTCTTCATCGCGGTCATACCATGTGTTGCCGATAATGCCGCTCACGGCAGGCATCGCGCCAGATAAAAAGATGCTGTGGCCAACCGCGGTGACTGTAGGAACCTGCCCATAGTATGCGCTTGTGAAATCCGCACCGTCGTCCAACAGCTGATTTAGCCCGCCATGATAGTCAGAGCGAAAGCGCGTGAGGTAGTCGTAGCGAAACTGATCAACAATAATTGCCACAATCAGCTTGGGCTTCGTAGGTTGTGCAGCAAACACAGGCAGCGAGGGGCCGAACAGGAGCGCCTCTAAGAACAGCAGGGAAGGGAAGAGCCGGATTCGCGAAAACATCCGACTCAGGGTAGCAAGCGCCCGTGTCCCTTCAAATGAATTTGCTAAACCGGCGGAGCGTATTGCTGTACGTGCGGACTTTCCTTGCCTAGCCAATCTGGATTCTTGGCGGTGGCATCGAAGTGCGCGCTAGTCTTAAATAATTCCCACTGCCCGCTGAGAGCAGCTGGCTCGGTGCGCTTCAGAATTGCCGTAATTTCATCTGCGCTCACCTGCTTGTATGTGTGGGCTGCCTCCAACGCCTGGTCAAGAATCTCCGGCTTCTCGATACCAGTAATCAGGACTGACACGGGCCGGCTGAGTGCGTAGTGCAGGCACTCGCGCGCGGTCACTTTACCGCTCTTCAAGATGGTGCTGTCGCCCATGCTCTTCATGCCAAGCACCCCGATGTTTCTGTTCTTCACCAAATCGGGAAGCACTTCGGTTTCAAAGCTACGGAAATGGGCGTCCATCACATTGATCGGCATCTGCACCGTGTCGAAGGTGAACTTATGCCGGTCGGCCACTTCCAGCATGTATTTATGAATGCGTGGATCCTTATGCCCGGTGAATCCGATGTAACGGGTCTTGCCGGCCTTCTTAGCTTCGAGAAACGCTTCAATTGCTCCATCCTGAGCGAAGATCCGGTCTGGGTCGTCGAAGCGAATCACCTCATGGAACTGCAATATATCCACGTGATCTGTTTGCAGCCGCTTCAAAGACTCTCCAATCTGTTTGTTGGCCTCCCCCTTCGTGCGGCCATCAATTTTAGTCATCAGCAACACGCGCTTGCGGTAGCCGCCCTGGGCAAGTGCTTTACCCATTCGCTTCTCGCTCTCGCCCTCGTTGTAGTCCCAGCAGTTATCCATGAAGTTGATGCCGCGGTCAATCCCGCTGTGAATCAACTTGATAGCTTCACTCTCGCTGAGCTCCGACTTACCTAGATGAAAGCCGCCCATACCAATGCAGGAGACTTTCTCGCCGGTGTGCCCCAGCGTCCGGTAGAAGCTATCGTCGGCTCCCGTGCTCATTCCAGCGTTAGACGAAACAATTCCAGCACCCATCGCTAACAGCACCTCGCGCCTATTTGAATTCGAACTCACGGTTAATGGACGTTACCTGAGGAGAAACTGCAACGGGTGACTTGGAATTAATGTTCGCCCACCAGATCAGGACCAACGTCTTTAAACTCAATGCCTGCGGGCTTAGTAAATAACTTGGCGTCAAAAGACTTGTTGTCATACTCGATGTACTCGTATTTATAATCGCCGTCCTTCATTTTCCAGGAAAGCGTTACTGGCGTGTGTGTTCCGCCTCTGAGAACAAGCAGCGCGCTCCCGCCAGGCACCTTTAACCGCAGCGCATCGGTTGCCTTGGCATTGATCGTGGGCCCAGATTCATTTGCGGCGCCAGCTTCCTTGAAGAAGTCATATTCGTCTCCGAACTCCAGTTTGTCCAGAACGCCCAACTCATGTTTAGGATCGAAGGGCAGAACAATGGGAAGGTGCAGGTCCGCGGACCCGCCTTGGGCCACTGCATGGGTGCCTTTCTTGTCGATCAGATTAGCGCTATAAGCGTCCGGTTCGGCGATGACGGTAAGCTTCTGCACCTCTTGTCGGGAGTCGGGAGCATCTTCGATCCGCGCGTAATGCGAGCCCGCGCGGTAGATCGTCTTCGGCAGGGCGGGAAAACTATTCGCTTTGATGCCAGGCGCCATTAGACGGATGACCATGCGCGTCATCGACTTCGGTGTTGCAGCATCATCTGCCTGCGTCGGAGGGATGTTGGCCGAGAGTAAGAGAAGTGCTGAAAACCCGCTTCGAATCAGGCTCATGTTGCTATGCTCGATTGTCGCAAAGGGCCGCTACCCTGGCCACCCAGATTGCGGTAGCATTGATTTCCGTCAGTGGATACAGTTCTGGATCTGCGCTCCCTGTGCAAACAGTTCGGTGAATCGGGCAACTCCCAAGCCCACCTGGCAGTCGATAACGTATCACTCGCGCTTCGCCGGGGTGAGTTCTTTTCCCTCGTCGGCCCGTCAGGCTGCGGCAAGACAACAACTCTACGGCTGATTGCCGGGCTCGAACAGGCTACCGCCGGCATGATTCTGCTCAATGGCGTTGACGTCCGTCATCTGCCTCCAAACAAGCGACGTGTCAGCACCGTGTTTCAGAACTATGCCTTGTTCCCCCATTTGAGCGTTTCCCGCAATGTTGCCTTTGGCCTGGAGCGGGACCGCCGATGGAGCCGGGACGAGATTCGCAGCAAAGTCAGTGCAGTTCTCAGCGTGGTGCAACTCTTGGGCAAAGATAGCCGGTTTCCACGCGAGCTCTCGGGCGGTGAAAAGCAGCGGGTGGCGCGATCGTTGGTTCTGGAGCCGAACATCTTGCTTTTGGACGAGCCGTTGTCAGCGCTCGACCCACAACTCCGCCGTCAGGTTCGGGAGGAACTACGCGCCCTGCAGCGACGCTCCGGGATCACCTTCCTTCTCGTAACGCACGACCAGGAGGAAGCGATGTCCATGTCCGACCGCATGGCCGTAATGCATCATGGCTGCCTTCAGCAGGTAGGTACGCCGCGTG
>CALMAV010000332.1 GCA_937859895.1 uncultured Bryobacterales bacterium
CCGCCCCACTCCTCCGCGTGCTCAGCAGCCCAACGGGCAGCAGCAATGGCGTCCTCGGCAGCCGCCGGATAACGATGCCCCGGTGCAAGCCTATACTCGACGGAGGCGATCATTACACCTGCCTGCTCACTCAGCAAACGACAGAACGGGTCGAGCATTGCAACCGAGCCGGCGACCCAGCCGCCCCCGTGCAGATATACCAGGACGGGCAGAGACTTTCCGGCGCTATCCGACGGTAAGTAGAGGCGTGCGCCTAAGCCGGGTGCAATCTCCATTTCTCGGGTTTTCACCTCGTTTGGCAGACCTGGAACTGATGTACGGCTCTCCAGCGCACGCACCATGAAGTCACGTGCCATATGCACCCGTTCTTCATTCGTCATGGGCGGGGGTGGCCCACCGGAAGCCGCGGCCTGCTCATGGAGGAGCCGGCGCATTGCTGGGTCGAATGGTTTACGCTCTGTCATCGTCCTTCCCGTAACGTCGGTAAAGTAAGCCGTTCACAAATTAAATTCACGGCTCTCTAGTCAGAGATGAAAGGGACGGGGCTACAGTCGCATCGGTCTGGGCTCCTATTTGTTCCTCATTGATAAGTGCATGTCGGCTGCTCAGCTTTGAACGGCAGTGATTCTCTCGCTCTGCCAGACAGGTCGAGCCGGCTTTGCCTTGCCGTTGCTCGCCTGCGATGTTGTCCATCGCAGGAATGGATACTCGATTAAATGCCAACTGACGAAAGCCGCTACTCCCGTTGCAGAGAATGCGAGGAGCAGGCTCACAGAAAACGGTACGAGGCTGAACATGGGTTTGCAAGCTTCAAAGATAATCGGGTGAAAGACAAAGAGGGAATAGCTCCCTTTTGCGACCACGCTGGCCGGCCTACAACTTAGAATTCGGGAAGGCCAAGAGTACGGTTTGGCAGTCAGTGCCAGCACAAGAACGGCTCCCCAAAGAACTGCGATAAGCAAGTACTTCAGCACCTGAACGAGAGGATGGCCTGTACCAGTGAAAGAATGGAAAACTCCAGTGCTCGCTACTGCACCCAAAACGCCCCAGCGGCGAACCTTAGCTCCTACGTGTTGTAGGGCTGGTGGATTTCTTCTTAGTAGCGCAATTAGAGCACCCGTCGCTATTGCATCCATCCGGCATAGCGTGAAGTAAAAAACCGGGTAGTTTAGTTCGACTAGCAATCCGCGCGTGATTAGTGCCAGCCCGATGATGCCGAACAAAACCTGCTTCAAACGATGTTCCGGTAAGCGCAGCACCAGAAGTGGCCAGACTAGATAAAAATGCTCCTCTACGGCCAGCGACCAGAAGTGCCCCGGCCCGAAGAAAACAAATCTGGGGATGAAAGTATCTTGCAAGTCCTGAGCAAATACCCAGAACCACCATTGGTCCGCCCAGGGAATCTGGGGTGCCAAATGAAACAGTGGCGGAAGGATGAAAGCTGCGGTCAGGTAAGCGTAGTAAAGCGGGAAGATGCGGGCGGAGCGCCGAAGGTAAAAGCGCGATAGAGCTCCGGGCCGTCCCCGCTGCTTCAGAAGTATGCCAGTGATTAAGAAGCCCGAAAGAACAAAGAACAGATCCACTCCGGTCTGCCTCAGCACTGCTATCGTGCCAAGCCAGGGCAGCAGGGAACCGGAGAGAGTCGGTCCATGTTGGAAGAAGTGGAACAGCATGACCGCCAGGATCGCGATTGATCGGATGCCATCGAGGACCGGCACACGGCCGGTGTTCTCCGTTGGGGCCGCTGGATGGCAGTCCACGACCGGGGTTCTGATTGCAGCGGTCGTGTTTCGCTCAGCTGTTTGCAGGTCTTGCATGGAAACTTTAGAGTTCCACGTCCAAGCCCGTTATGCCAATTACCCAACGTGTCCCCGGGGAAGCAAGAAGTTTCCGTATCTCCACCTACCCGAGGGGCATATACGACCCCCAAAGTAAGCGCTAAACGCGGGGAAATCCCTAGAGTGCTATTCAGAAGCCGAATGAGTAGCGGCTCCCTCATACGCAGTTAGGGCATTAAAAAACAGCTTGAACGACTGATAGCTCTGCGCCCGATACTGTGGACGCATGCCAAACAGAACCACGTGACCCTTACCGACGCGAGCGTCAACCAGGGCCGCTTGATTCGCAATCAGATCGGCACCTAACAGCCATCCGGATGCCAGGATGCCGCTCTCTGGATATCGGGCCACCACTTCCTGAGTGGTTGTAAATGCCGGGCTCTGTTCGCTCCAAATCGCAATCTCTTCCGGCAGCCCCCGAGTGAGTGGGCTATTCAAGTCGAGTCTCACATTCAGTAGCGATCCCGGCGAGTAGAAACCTCCGCCCGACCGTCCACTTGGTGCAGAAACATCCGGGTCGGGTTCATCGCCGCCAGCTGCGGCTACATGCTTGCCAACTGCATTAGTTGCCTCAGCACCGAGACTGTTGATACAGAAAGCAGTCGAGTGGTTGAAGCACAGCACCGTCCCGCCGCTGTTCGCAAACTGCTTCACCGCCGCAATACCTCGCTCACCCAAGCCGCCGGAAACGTCAAGCGGCATCGATCCAGCTTTGAAGCCGTTGGTGATGGAAGCAGGAGGTTGATCGGCGAAGATGATAGCGTCAAACTTCCCGTTCAGCGAGCCGGCCTGTAAGTCGGAGTTACTAACATCTTGAAACGCGAACCCGAACTTCTCCAGAAGCCAGCGCGTCCATCCCTCATCCATCGCAGGGCTGTAACTCCGGAAGAGGGCAATCCGTGGAGCCTCAATCTTCTTCCAGCCGGCACCGCCGTCTGTGCTCGAGAAGTCGCCCGTTTTCTCATTACGCCAAACAGGTCGGCCACCCTTCCATGCTGCATTTGCCGTGCGCCAGCTATCGGTATCGGACGCTTTGTAAGCAGCCGGTGCAGGTGCATCGAAGGGAAAGCTCTCTTTTTGCAGAGGGCCTGCCGCTGCCGTCTCCACTGTTTTCACATCGACGCCGAACAGTAACGGCAGAGTCTCGGCAGTTGTGTCATAGGGCCGTTGCGGGGGTCCGCCGGGATACATGCGCAGATCCGGGTAGTGCTGGCGCTCAAGTAATGCTTTTGCCCACCCGCTGTAAGGCTGCTGCATGGAAATAATGTGATCGCCATTGGCGGCGCGCCTGATCTCGACGTCACCGAATTGGAGCGTCTCCAAAAGGCGACGGGTGGCGCCAGGATCGCGCTGTTCAGCCGGAATCACGAAGGCGTAGGGCAAAGTGCGGGCAACCTGATGCTGGGCAACGGTGTAGTAGTTACGGGCCATGTCGTCGTGGTGAATGGCTGCGTTCCACAGCAGCGATTCGAAGGCAGTCATCTGGTAATCGATGATGTCCCGCAAGTGCCAGGTTCCACCCGGCCAGGGTTGAAGAAAATTCCAACTGCTCTGCTGTGCGTTGTAGCCGAGTGGATGCGTATCCAATTGCTCTAGCTTCAAAGTGATGGGCGTTGCGAGCTTGGCGCTGGCTGACTCGGTCAAGATTCGCAAGCCGCCGTGGAACGCCTGATAGTGACGCGCCGGGGTCCAGAAGTCATAAGCTGCATGAATTGCCACGCCAACCTTTCCTGAAGCGGTAAGGTCACTCGCTACCGAGGTGCCAATCATGTTCATCTCCTGAGCAATGATCGGGTCGATGTTGGGTTCAATCGGATCG
>CALMAV010000333.1 GCA_937859895.1 uncultured Bryobacterales bacterium
GAACACCACCCGGGCGCTGCCTTCGTCAGGACTCGGAACCTGCGTGTTCTCGGTCCGGTAGCGGTTTAGATTCGCCCAGTCTTGCAATGTCTTCTCATCTCTGGCCAGCCGATCCTGCAATGTCTGAACAGCTGCTGCAGACGGCCGGGCTGGCCGCTCCGCCTGTGCTCGGACCGAAGGGCAAAGTGCAACTGCCGTGAGCATCGCAGCTGCCGAAAGAGGAAAGCGTCTCATAGGGTTATCAGAAGGAGCTTAGCGCAAGGTGGAAGAAACGTCCGCTTACCTAGGGTGTTTACGCAACACCACGCCGTTTAATGTCGATACTCAACCGCTTGATCTTCTGGTTCAAGGTCGATAGCGGAATCTTCAAGGTTTCGGCTGCTTCGGTTTGGCTGTAGTTCACCAGCTCCAGCGCGTCTATAATCTTACGCCGTTCGAAGTCCGCCAGAACCTCGGGCAGGGAAGCGTCCGGCGCCACTTGCCCGTTCACGTCACGCGAGATGCGCAACCCACTTGCGTGCTGCAGTTGATCGGGCAGCACATGCGCCGGAACCAACGGCGTGGTTGTCAGCACTACCGATCGTTCCACTGCATTCTCAAGCTCGCGCACATTCCCCGGCCAATCGTGTTCCAAAAGGATCTGCATTGCTTCCGGCTCAAAGCTCAGCACCGACTTACGCTCTGAATTCAGGAACTTTTCGTTATCCCGGCAGAACCGGGTAAAGAAGTGATCCACCATCAGCGGAATATCTTCCTTGCGCTCACGCAAAGGCGGCAGGTTTAAGTTAATCACGTTTAGCCGGTAGTAAAGGTCTTCACGAAATTTACCCTCTTCCACCAACCGTCGCAGGTCTGCATTGGTTGCCGCAATGATTCGGACATCCACCTTCACCAGCTCATTTGAGCCCAGCGGCATGAACTCCCGGTCTTGTAACACGCGGAGAAGCTTGATCTGAATCTCCGGGCCGATGGTTCCAATCTCGTCGAAGAAGATAGTTCCGCGATTCGCCGTCTCAAAGTAGCCTTTGTGATTCGTACTCGCACTCGTGAACGAACCCTTCACGTGCCCGAACAGCAACGACTCCAGCAACTCGGTCGGCAGCGATCCGCTGTTTACCGGCACAAAGATCTGGTCAGCCCGCGTCGAGTACGCATGAATCGCCTTGGCTATCAGCTCCTTACCGGTGCCAGTCTCGCCCGTAATCAAGATGGTCGCCCGGCTCGGTGCTACTTGCGCCACCTGGTCCAGCAGGCGGAGCATGCGGTCGCTCTTACCCACAATGTTGGGGAACGCGTAACGCTGCTTCAGCGCGCGTTTCAGATGGGTGTTCTCGCGCTCCAGGTTGCCCTTCGCGATCATCCGGTCGATCTCGATCAGCAGCTTGTCGTTATCCCAGGGCTTCGAAAAGTAGTCGTTGGCTTTGGCCTTCAACGCCTTCACCGCGACTTCGATCGAGCCATACGCCGTCAGCATGAAAACCGGCGTTTCCACATCGCGTGCCCGGATATCGGCCAGCACGTCCAGCCCCGACCGGTCTGGCATCATCAGATCCAGCAGGACCAGGTCATAGTTGCCGGCCTCGAACTTCTGCAAACCGACCGTCGCGTTCTCGGCCAGATCAACTTGATACTTCTCGCCGAGGAGCAACATCTCCAGGCTCTCCCGAATATCAGCCTCATCGTCAATGACGAGGATGCGCCGTTGCGCGGGCGGACCCAAGCGATCAGCCGGAAGACTTTGATTGTTGAAACCCACAGTTGCCGTTGTAGCAGACCCGCTTGGCTCTATGCCGTCTGCGCCTCGCGCCGGTGCTCGGGTAGATTCGTGGACCGAGCAGCCACACTCGGAAACTCCAGCCTGAAACGAGTGCCTCGGCCGGGTTCGCTGTCTACTTCGATAATGCCGTTATGCTCCTGCACAATGCCGTAAGTGATTGACAGTCCCAGCCCCGTACCCTTCTTCGGACCTTTGGTCGTAAAGAACGGATCGTAGATACGCGGAATCAACTCGCGCGGAATTCCCTGACCGGTATCAGCAATCTCGGCATGCACGAAGCCGCCTTCTACCCAGGACCGAACCTGCAGCGTCCCGCCGCCCACCATCGCGTCCCGTGCATTGATGAACAGATTAAGGAAGACCTGTTGTAGCTTGCCTGCATTGCCCCGGATGCATGGCAGGTTCTCCGCCAGGCTTAGCTGAGTCTTCACACCCGCCTTGTCAAATTGATGCTCTACCAACCCCGCCGTCTCACGCATCACGCGATTTAGATCCAGCTCGCCGAACTCGGTCGGCGAAGTTCGCGAGAAGTTCAGAAGCGAATTGACAATCTCACTGGCGCGAAACGTCTGCTTGGCGATCTTCTCCGCCAGCTTCGACTGCCCCTCATCTCCCGCTACCTGCTTAGAGAGCATCTGGGCGTAAGTCGAGATCACGGCCAGGGGAGTATTCACTTCGTGCGCCACCCCGGCCGCTAGCAGTCCAATTGAGCTTAACTTGTCGGCCTGCATCAGGCGCCGCTCCAGATCATCGCGGTCAGTTACGTCATCCAGAATGATTAGCCGGCCAATCTGCTGAAGGTCTTTGGACACCAGTGGCGCAATGGCTACATTCACCACGGAACCGCGGTTGGTCCCCGAACCCTTAGCCAGTTCAAGCCCACCGTAGCTGTTGGCTGGCGCACCGGACCTCTCCCCTGCTGCTTCACGCCGTGGATGAAGCTCTACTTTGTACAGATTTTGAATGCCGGGCCGCTCCCGTGCCCCCTCAAACTTCTGCAGCATCTCGTCAGAGAAAAGCTCGGACAACGGCCGGCCCATTGCTTCAGCTCGCGTAATCCCCATCAGCGTTTCGATCTGGCTATTCCAACTCTCCACCCGATCGTCTAAGCCCACGGCGAGAATGCCCACGCTGATCGACTCAACAATGTTTTCGCTAAACTCCTTGAGCCGCTCGTACTCGTCTGCCTTTTGCTGGAGCGAGCTGTAGAGCCGGGCATTCTCAATGGCAATCGCAACGTAGTTCGACAGCGCTACCAACAAGTCGATATCGTCGCTGGAGAGGAAGTCTCCTTCCGTCGTCCGACTCACGCCGAAGAAAGCGATCGTCTCGCCACGGGACTTGCAAGCCACGTAATACGTGAAATCCAAATCAGCGATTGTGTCCCGAACCGATTGCGGCCACTGCTGCGAAACAATGTCCCGCAGGTGTTTAGGCCGCTCAAAGAACAGGTAAGGCGCATCGGCTGATTGCGTGAGAAACGCCAAGTCCTGGGTTTGAGCCCGAACTTTGCCGCCCCGGGTTGCGCCTTGGCTAACCGAGTGCAGGGCAAAGCTACTTGCTCCCGCTTCTTTCAAGAAGAAACCGATTCGCTGGATAGAGAGCGTCCGCTTCAGCCGGTCTGACACTTTCGCCAGCATTCG
>CALMAV010000334.1:0-4480 GCA_937859895.1 uncultured Bryobacterales bacterium
TCTTTGAGGAAAGCGAGGGCCTGCTTTGAGAATCCTTCTCAAGCTCGGCGGCACCCTGCTCGATACTCCAGAAAGTCTAGCTGCCTTGGCCCACCAGATCGCGCAAGCTGTCGGCGAACACCAGCTTGCCGTTGTCCATGGCGGTGGTAAACAGGTTACCCGCTACCTGGCCGAACGAGGCATCAAAAGCCGTTTCGTCGATGGTCTTCGCGTCTCAGACTCCGCCGCCATCGATGCTGTCACAAACGTGATCGCGGGTGGAATTAACAAACGTTTCGTCTCGGCCATCATCGCTGCTGGACGCTCTGCCGTCGGCATCTCCGGGATTGATGGATCGCTGACCCGCGCCCGCCAGTTGAGCCCTCAACTCGAGTTTGTCGGTCAACCCGAGGGCACCGACAGTCGCTTGCTCGACCTTCTGACCGGTGCCGGCTACACCCCCGTAGTCGCCTGCGTCGCGGGCGATGCATCCGGCCAGATCTTTAACGTGAATGCCGACAGCATGGCCGTCTCCTGCGCAATTGGCTGGCAGGCTTCCCGCCTGCTTTTCCTCACCGACGTAGGCGGGGTCCGGGGCGCCGATGGTCAGTGGTTGTCTGATCTCTCGTCGGGCGACGCTCGCCATCTGATTGCCACCGGGGTTGCCCATGGAGGTATGCAGGCCAAGCTGGAAGCTGCCCATCTCGCGGTCGACTCCAATATCGACGTCACCATCGCACTCGGCACCCAACCTAATGTCATTTCACGTTTGCTGGCCGGCGAGCGCCTTGGAACGCACTGGGCATCCGCCGTAAATCCAGGCGGGCAACGCCTCACCTTTGGGCAAAGCCAATGATCAATTCCGCTATCCAAGTCCGAAAAGCGAGCATGCGCGACATCGCCGCAGTGCTTTCCCTGATCAACGACTACGCCGCTGCCGGCACTATGTTGCCCCGAACCGAGTTCGAGCTATCAGAAAACATCCGCGACTTTACCGTTGCCTATGCGGACGACTCCCTGGTAGGCTGCGCTGCTCTTCACTTCTATACACCCACCAGTGCAGAAGTTCGTTCGCTTGCCGTGCATCCTGAACTCAAGGGGTCGGGAGTTGGCCGCAAGCTGATTGAGTTTCTCGAGGTCGAAGCCCGTGACAACAGCCTGAACTCGATCTTTGCCTTCACTTATGTTCCTGGCTTCTTCGGGAGGCTTGGCTTCGAGGAAGTCGAGCGCGGTGAACTGCCACTGAAAGTCTGGAAGGATTGCCTCCGCTGTCCCAAGTTCAATAATTGTGACGAAATTGCAGTCATCAAGCATCTGAACGATCACGCAATTTCGTATATCAACTCTCCGAGCAATTTGATTTCCGATCTCATTCAGCTCAATCCAAGCTGAGTTTGCCTAGAACTTCCACTACTAGTAAAGATTACTTCCGCTTTTCCCCAAAATAGCCGAAATAAGTGATGGATTCGACGTCTATTCTCCAGAAAACCCTTTTAATTGCAAGTTTGTACTAGTATACTGACGCCAAGGTACTAGTTAGCCGACTAGTACTGAAATGGTTTCTGGAGGAAACAAAGTAATGAGAGCTCTCACGGTTGACGTCCAAAATTCGGCCGGCCGAATTCTTTGCTGCACCATCTTTCGTCAAGGTGGACGGAAGCTTCTGGCCAAAGGTCATATTTTGAGTGACGAGGATATCCGACTCCTAAAGACTGAAGGAATGCAGGAAGTCTGGGTAACTGAACTCGAAGAGGGCGAAGTAGGGGAAGATGCGGCCGTCATGGCGGTATCTGAAGCAATGTGCTGCGGATCGGTCGAGATCCGGCTGGCTGCCGGCGGTAGAGCCAACTTGGTCGCCACTGAAGATTGCTGTACCTTGGTGGACGACGAGTTGCTCAAGCAGATTAACTGCACCAGCAGCGTTGTTATTGCCACTGTCGCTAATTATCGTTTTGCCCGCGCGGGCGAACGTATCGCAACAATCAAGAGCGCTCCCTTTGCCATTGCTAGGGCTCAGCTCGAAACTGTACTCTCCATTTTGGAAGAGCGTGGCGCTATTTTGCAGGCCCGGCCGATTCGGGAAGCTGGCGTTGCCGTACTCTATACCGATCCGGTGGACGGCGAGCGCGCCCGTACCTTGTTCCAACCGGTGGTTCACACCCGATTGGAAAAATTCGGCGCTCACCTGCGCTACTCCATGACTGCGCTCGAAGAGGACGAGCCGGTAACCCGTTCCCTCCAGCATCTGGTTCGTATGAAGCCGGCCGTTATCATGGTGGCTTCTACCACTGCTCCAGCTGGTCCGGAAGACGTTGTTGGTCGCTCCATGACTCGACTCGGCGCTCATCTGGAACGCTTCCTTGCGCCCGTTGAACCGGGCAACCTGACCATGCTCAGCTACAAGGACGATGTTCCTATTGTGTCCGCCCCTTGCTGCTTCCGCTCTCCCAAGCCGAATATCCTCGACATGATCCTACCCCCGATGCTCGCCAAATACCGCATCTCCGGTTGGGAAATTGCGTGTTTGGGCCATGGCGGATTACTCAACTAACCACCCACCGCGCTGTGCTGCCGGACCGTCGCACCTTCGCCATCGTCCGGCAGCGCAGAACCCAAACCCGTTTACCCGTTTGTGACTACAGCGATATCATGATGTCGGACGCATGCCTGAGGCCCCAGAATCTGAACCCTTCGAAGCTAAAATTATAAGAGTTATCGCCCAGACGCAGCGAATACCCGCCAGCTCCATCTCGATTGACAACACCTTTGAGCAGCTGAAGATCGATTCTCTTGACGGCATCAACATCATCTTTGCCCTTGAAAACGAGTTCGGTGTTGAGATTCCCGATGAAGGCGTGAATAATATGCGCTCACTGCGCGAAATTGCCGACGGTATTAGTCGGCTGCTGGCGGAAAAGGCTAAAACCGCTTCGTCAGGTGGCGCTTGAACCGGGTTGCCATAACTGGCCTTGGCTTAATATGCGCGCTGGGAAACGATAAGGACGAGTGCTGGAGC
The DNA here is from genome assembly GCA_937859895.1 of uncultured Bryobacterales bacterium. Lineage (GTDB taxonomy): Bacteria > Acidobacteriota > Terriglobia > Bryobacterales > Bryobacteraceae > Bog-105. The sequence continues at coordinate 2,996 of CALMAV010000334.1, forward strand.
AAGCTGGCTTCCGGACAGTCGGGCATTACACGGCTGCAGCAGGCAGGCTCGCCGCCGTACAAATTTACTCATGGCGCCCAAGCTTCCACGTTCTCTCCAGAGCAGCACTTCTCGGACAAAGATCTTCTCATGGTCGAGCGCTTTGCCCAGTTTGCCGCCGTCGCTGCCCGGCAGGCGGTCGCCCAGAGTGGCATCGAGTTCTCCAGCGACTTGCGTGAACGCACCGCCGTTGTCACCGGCACCAGCGTCGGTGGCCAGTTTGCAGAAGAAGAGGGTTACATTCGGCTCTATCGTGAAAGCAATCCTCGGATAGCGCCACTTACCATTCCGCGCACCATGTCAAATGCCGGAGCCAGCCGCATCTGTCTTGAGTTCGGCATCTGCGGTCCGACTTTTACGGTCTCCACCGCCTGCTCGTCTTCCAATCACGCCATTGGCCAGGCCTTTTCCATGGTTCGCAGTGGCGCGGTTACGGCCGCACTCGCCGGCGGTAGCGAAGCTGTCTTCGCCGAAGGCCTACTGCGTGCCTGGGAAGCTATGCGGGTGGTCTCTCCCGAAGGTTGCCGCCCCTTTTCCGCCGACCGCCGCGGCCTCTCGCTTGGTGAAGGTGGCGCCATGCTGATGCTGGAAAACTGGGAGCACGCCGAAGCCCGCGGCGCAACCATCCTGGCCGAAATCGCCGGATTCGGCATGAGCTCAGATGCCCACCACATTACCCAGCCCTGCGTTGAAGGTCCGGCTCGCGCCATGCGCTGGGCCCTACAGGATGCCGGACTTGCTCCCGAACAGGTCGGCTACATCAATGCTCATGGCACGGGCACCCAAGCTAACGACGTAACTGAAACTGCCGCCATCCGCTCTGCCTTTGGGAGCCATGCTGATCGGTTGCTGGTGAGTTCAACCAAATCCATGCACGGCCACACCCTGGGCGCGGCCGGCGCGATAGAAGCCGCCATCACCGTCATGACACTACAAAAGGGTGTCATTCCCCCCACCATCAACTACAATGTCGCTGACCCCGCCTGTAACCTGAACTATGTGCCTAACCACGCCAAAGTCGCCTCGGTCGAATTCGCTCTTTCCAACAGCTTCGCCTTTGGCGGGTTGAATGCCGTTCTGGTGCTGAAACGTTCTTCGTGAATGCTTAAAATCTGCCACAATAGGCCGGACTCCAGCGTCTCCAAACAAGAAAGTGAGCCTCTACAAGGTGCCTACCACCGACAGTAAGTTGAGTTTTTCTTTTACCCTTCCGCCTGATCTGGAGCCAGCAGTCAAGAAAGCACATGACAGTTGGGATGCCGACGGCAAGACGGATCGCCTTTGGAAACAGGATGCCTTGCTCTGGACCAACACCGACGAGTCCAAGTGGCTCGGCTGGCTGGACATTGTTGAGGCACAACTCGCCAATGTCTCGCAGTTCAAGGCATTGGCCGCCGAGGTGCGCGAGGACGGCTCGCCCGACCGCAAGGTGATCGACACGATCCG
>CALMAV010000334.1:4490-4785 GCA_937859895.1 uncultured Bryobacterales bacterium
CTCACATGCTTCTCCTCGGCATGGGCGGCTCCAGCCTCTGCCCCGAAGTCTTTGCGCTCACCTATGGCAAGCAGGAGGGCTTCCCGGAAATGCTGGTTCTCGACTCTACTGATCCGGCCTACATCGAGAGCCTTCGCAATGTGATCGACCCTGCGCGCACTCTCTTCTGCGTCTCCAGCAAGTCCGGCACAACTCTCGAGCCGAACATCTACATGCAGTACTTCTATGATGAAACCAAAAAGGTTGTTGGCGACCAGGTTGGCCATCACTTCATAGCCATCACTGATCCAGGCTC
>CALMAV010000335.1 GCA_937859895.1 uncultured Bryobacterales bacterium
CGGCATCACGATTCTGGCCAAGACTACTGGCGTTCGCTATGGCAAGGTAAAGATCAACATCGCCGATACGCCTGGCCACAGCGATTTCGGTGGCGAAGTGGAACGCGCACTGAAGATTGTTGACGGCGTTATGTTGCTGGTAGATGCCAGCGAAGGCCCGCTGCCGCAAACGCGCTACGTGCTGATGAAGGCGCTGGAAGCCAAGCTGCCGCCCATTGTCGTCATTAACAAGATTGATCGCCCGGATGCACGCGTGCAGGAAGTGCTGAACGAAGTCTACGATCTCTTCATCGATCTTGATGCGGCTGAGGATCAACTCGATTTCCCTGTTGTCTACACCAATGGCAAAGCGGGCATTGCCAAGATGAACATGGAGGATGAGAGCACGACACTCCAGCCGCTATTCGAAACCATTCTCCAGCACATTCCCGCTCCGACCGGCGACCCCGATGCGGTTCTGCAGATGCTGGTTGCCAATCTGGATTACAGCGAATATCTCGGCCGACTTGCGATTGGTCGCGTGTTCAACGGCACTCTGCGCCATGGCGACGAGGTCGCAATTGTGAAGCTCGACGGCACTCACCACAAAACGCGCATCACCAAGCTGTATTCATTTGAGGGTCTGAAGCGCGTTGATGAAACGATTGGCAAACCCGGTGACGTGCTGGCGATTGCTGGCGTGGAAGGCATCACGATTGGCGAGACTATCACCAGCGCCGAAACCCCGCAGGCACTGCCCAAGATTCAGATCGATGAGCCGACGATTGCCATGACCTTCACGGTGAACAACTCACCGTTTGCAGGGCGCGAAGGTCAGTATGTGACGTCTCGCAACTTGCGTGATCGCCTGGATAAGGAGTTGCTCACCAACGTTTCGATCAAGGTGGAAGAAGCCGGCGGTCCGGATGCTTTCAAAGTGATGGGACGCGGTGAGTTGCAGTTGGCCATCCTCATCGAAATGATGCGGCGCGAAGGCTTCGAACTGCAGGTTGGCAAGCCCGAGATTTTGACCCGAACAATCGATGGTGTCCTGATGGAGCCACTGGAAGCACTCGTGATTGACTGCCCGGAAGAGTTCATTGGCATTGTCATTGAGAAGCTGGGCATGCGCAAAGGCAAGATGACTAAGATGGTCAACAACGGATCGGGCCGCGTGCGACTCGAGTTCAACGTTCCTTCCCGCGGACTCATTGGTATTCGCAGCGAAATGTTGACCGATACCAAGGGTATGGCGATCATGAACTCGCTCTTTTCCGGTTATATCGAATGGCAGGGCGATATCGAAATGCGTCCTACAGGTTCGCTTGTCTCCGATCGCGCCGGCGTTGCTACTGGCTTTGCTATTGCGAATTTGCAGGAGCGTGGCACCATATTCGTTTCGCCCCAGACCGAAGTGTACGAGGGCATGATCATTGGCGAGAACTCGCGTGATAACGAGCTGGACGTCAATATCGTTAAGGAAAAGAAGTTGACCAACATGCGCGCTTCCACTTCAGACGATGCCATCCGTCTCATTCCACCAAAGGTGCTGAATTTGGAGCAGGCACTCGAATTCATCAAAGAGGACGAGTTTGTCGAAGTGACACCGAAGTCGATCCGGCTGCGGAAGAAGATCTTAAAGTCTAATCAACGCTAAGCCGCGTCTGGCAGAAGAAACGATTGGCGGCTGCCGAGGGTAGCCGTTACTGCTTCCGCTGCCAGATACCCGCTGCGTACTGCGCCTTCCATGGTGGATGGCCAACCGGACTTGGTCCAGTCGCCCGCCAGGAAGAGGTTCGGGATGGAAGTCTTATTCGTAGGTCGGAGTGCTTCAAGTCCGGGCGTGGCCGAGAACGTCGCGCGTACTTCCTTCACCACGTGCGCACGCTCCAGCTTGGCGTCCTTGGCTGCCGGAAAGAATTCGGCAAGCTCTTTAACGGCAAGTGCAATAACTTCATTGCGCGGCATCCCCAGCAACGTCCGCGACGCACTTACCACAAGTTGAATATGCTTGCCGCCATTCTTGTTGAACATCCACTGCATTGTGCGATCAAGCAACGTGGCATGGGGCAGATCCGTTACCGGTCGGTCAAACCAGAGATGTACGCCTGTAATGGGCGAATGACTGAACGGAGTCAGGTCAATGTTGAAGCCCGGGATAAGACTGCTCAGCTTTTCGAACGGCACAGCTAACACAAAGGCATCGGCATTGACGTGCTTGCCGTCAACAACGACGCCGCTAACTTTGTTGCCTTCGAACTGAAGCGACTGCACCGGACTGCGCTGATGGATTGTGACGTTCGGGTATTTGGCCCAAGTGGTCGGTGAGTACAGCTCAGCCAAGGGCACTGACGGAACGCCCATCTCGTATGCGGTGGTTCTAGCGAGAAAGCCCAGGAAGAAAACCTGCAAGCCGTGGCGCGCTGCCATGCGCTCCAAGTCTTCACTAATTGCACTGACCAGCACCTGCCGCCAGAAACGCTCAATCGCTTGAGGCGTCTGTCGCTTCTCTCGAAGCCAATCCATCATTGTGATCTGATCCAGATCGCGGCGATGCCGGTAATCGTAGTTCACCGCGAGCATGCCACGGCCCACGCTTAACTTGTCTGCCATGGAAAGGAAGTGGAGCCGCGCAAAAGACTCGGTAAAGTGCAGTGGCGCTGGAAGCAGACCCCGACGCATTGTGGAGACGCGCCCGCCGGGCTCAATCCAATAAAAATCGCGATGGAACTGAACAGACTCGGTGGAACCAAGACGACCGTAGAAGTCGATCAAGTTGTGGCAGCAACGCAGCAGCACGTGCTGGCAGTTGTCGATGGTGGTCTCGCCGCCGTCTTCGCTTCCTCCATTCAACTGATACGAAGTAGCGCGACCGCCTAAGAATGGCCGCGCTTCGTAGACCGAGACTTGGTAGCCAGAAGAGCCTAACGCAACCGCGCTGGCCAGTCCTGCCAAACCACCGCCAACAACTGCAATGTGGGGTGCGTCAGCCATCATCGCGCCATCGACATCTGCGAGTAGTTGCTGATCATATTCTCGATCAGGTGCAAGCCACAATCCCCTTCCAGCGACAGGATGGATTCAGGGTGAAACTGCACCGCTTCAATCGGCAACTGGCGATGGCGCACGCCCATAATGATGCCGTCGTCCGATTCAGCTGTGATCTCCAGGGAAGCAGGAAAGCTCTCGCGATCCGCGTACAGCGAGTGATAACGCCCCACCCGAAAAGGCGTTGGCAAATTCCTGAAAACGCCCTCGTTGGTGTGCGTTACCGAAGAGCCTTTGCCGTGCATGGGATATGCAAGCACATCCAGCTTGCCGCCAAATGCTTCGACAATGCCTTGCAGCCCCAGGCATACGCCAAACGTTGGAATCCGGCGGTTAGCCAATTCGAGTACGAGATTGGGAACGCCGAAGTTTGCAGGACGCGCTGGACCGGGCGAAATAAGAACAATGTCAGGCTTCTCTTCCTCGATGGCTTCCAGCGCCATGCCCGAGCGATAGGTAGACACGCTTGCACCCGTTTGCCGCGCATAGTTGGCCAACGTGTGAATGAAGCAGTCGTCGTTGTCTACCAGCAGCAGACGGACACCCTTAGCTTCGGATCCTCGGCGCGGACCAGCCATAGCCGTACTACTAGTCGGGTGCAAAGCACGGAAGAAATTGGTTGCCTTCAGACGGCACTCGGCGTCTTCTTCTGCCGGCTCTGAGTCGTACAGCAACGTCGCACCCGCCGCGTAACGCGCCACGCCGTCTTTCAGGTGAACAGTACGAATTGTGATGCCGGTGTTGATATCGCCATTCAGGCTTAGCATGCCAACCGCGCCGCCATACCAGCCGCGCGCATCTTTCTCCAATTCTTCAATGGCGCGAGCCGCAGCCTTCTTAGGCGCACCGATAATCGTCACCGCCCACATATGCGTGAGGAAAGCATCTAGCGCGTCATTGCCGTCGCTCAGCGTTCCCTTCACGTGGTCGACAGTGTGGAACAGGCCTGCATATGCCTCAATCAAGCGGCGTCCGACCACCTGTACTGAGCCGGGCACACAGACACGCGACTTATCGTTACGATCCACGTCGCTGCACATGGTGAGCTCAGACTCTTCTTTGGCCGAATTCAGCAGTTCGCGAATACTATCGGCATCGCGCAACGGATCGCCGGAGCGCCGAGCCGTTCCAGCTATAGGACAGGTTTCCACTCCCTGCCCTTCCACGCGTACGAACATCTCCGGCGAAGCACCAACCAGCTGTTCATCGCCCATCTGAATCAAAAACTCATACGGGCTCGGGCTGGTTTTTTGTATGCGCCGGAACAACTCAGACGGACTATCGGTGAAAGGCGCACTGAATGTCTGACGCAGCACTACCTCATAAAACTCACCCTGCCGCATGCCCTCCCGAACAGTTTCGACCTTCGCCATATACTCCTCCGGCGCGTGGTCAGAGACGATGGAACTGTTCGCCGAAGCTGCATTTGGCTGCGTTACCGAAGGCGTTGTGCGAGGCAGTTCAGCAGTAGTAAGGCCGAAGCCGGCAAAGTCATATTCGAACCGCTCAATCACTTCTTTCTTGCGATCCATGAAGTAGATCTCATCGCAAAGAAAGAGGTGAAGCGTTTTCGCATCATGACGCGGCAGACGCAGCGGTATAGGGTCAAACTGCAGCAGCAGATCGTAGCCGAAAGCGCCGATTAAAGAAAGCCGCGAATCTTCAGGACTGCCAAATTCACTGACCAAGGTACGCAGAATGGAAAAAGGCGAGGGCTGTTTGCTGCGCTGCTCCTCGGAAAATTTGCTGTCGAGCGGCTTCAGCTCGCCCTGCAGGCGCATCGGCTCAGAGGTAAACGAAGCCCAGTGAGGATGCTTTCCCAGCCATTCGCTCACGAGTAAAAGAAACAAACGGCCACGATCGTTCAAGGCAGAAAAGGTTAACGAACGTCCGCGCCCGACAATCTCGATTAGGGGCGCAACCGCGGCCACATCCCAGCGCGAGTATCGCCCCGGGTATTCGTAGCCAGAAGACAAATACACCCCGCGCTCAGTATCCAGTCGCTTAAGCAGTTGGTGCAGCCCGTTGGCAAACGGCACAAGCGTACTAGTGCGAGTAACCGTAATGCCGTGCGGCGTCGTGTATTGCAACTGCGACATGAACGATTATGGCCTTAGCAGGCGAGGTCTTCGCGAGTCACTTCCATATCGCCCAGGCGGCCCAACATCGCCAACGCTACGTTCTCGG
>CALMAV010000336.1 GCA_937859895.1 uncultured Bryobacterales bacterium
GACGCGGTCGTACACTTTGCAGCTGAGTCTCATGTAGATCGCAGCATTCACTCGCCAGCTGCAGCTGTCGAGACGAATTTTAAAGGTACTTTCGTACTGCTTGAAGCTGCACGGCAGAATAAAGTCGCGCGATTTGTTCACGTATCAACAGACGAAGTTTATGGCAGCATTGCCCCGCCCCATGAGGCTGATGAATCCTACCCGCTTCGGGCCAGCAGCCCCTACTCTGCTTCCAAAGCCGCCTCTGACCTGCTCGCTCTCTCTTACTTCACTACCTACAAGTTGAATGTATCGGTAACTCGGGCTTCGAATAACTATGGCCCGTATCAATTCCCAGAGAAGCTGATTCCGCTTATGATCTCTAACGCTTTAGACGACAAGCCGCTACCAATTTATGGTGACGGTCAGCAGATCCGCGATTGGTTATACGTAGAGGATCACTGCCGAGCCATCCGCACGGTACTCGAGAAGGGCGAAGCGGGCGAGATTTATAACATTGGTGGTAACTGTTCGCTGCCGAATCTTGAGGTGGTAGGACGCATCCTCAAAGCAACTGGCAAGCCGGAGTCTTTGATTACACGAGTAGCCGACCGGCCCGGCCACGATGTTCGCTACGCCTTGACTAACGACAAGCTCACGGGTCAGACCGGTTGGGCTCCAAAGATGAGCTTTGACGAAGGTTTGGCAAAGACGGTTGAATGGTATCGCGAAAATACGGAATGGGTCTCGCGTGTTAAAACTGGCGAGTATCGTCGGTTTTATGAGCTAAACTACGCAGCGCGTAAAGCGTAGTTCATCCATCTCGCTATAATCCACTAGAGAGCACAGGCATCCGGTGGATCGGTCTCAACATAATTCGTCAATTCTGGATGACTTGAGACAGATCCAGAATGACGCGCGTAACAGTAACTCGCTTGAGCACTTGCGCTACTACTTCGACCGTGTGCAAGATCTGCGCCGGACGAACGAGGACGATTTCGAATTACAGATCGAAATCGCCCGGGTTCATGACGACATAATCGACTATGCTCGACGGCTGCGTGACCGGGCACAGCCGCAGCCCCTTCCCGAGCTCCCCCCTGCCTCACCGGTTCTCATCTATGCCGAGAAATCTGGTGCGGAGCCGACCGGGGGAGAACTGGCCGATGCAGCGGAAGTTCCACCGAGTGTCCAAAAGTTGGACGCAAAGACGTGGCAGTTGGCAACTTATCTAGCTTTGTTCTTTGCAGTGTTGCTGCCTTTTTCTACCTAATTCAGTCTGCACGCCGATTGAATCTGACGCCTAATGAGGTTGCTCGCGAACAAACCCCAAACGCGAGTGCAAATAGCAAGTCACAACCTCCGTTGCAGGATGCGGCGGCTAAGCCGGAAGCCACTCCCGTGCCGATTGTGCCCACAGTACGGCTGTATACCGATCTGATTCCCGGGACTGTTGCAATCGACGAAAAGGAACCGGAAGACTTGAAAGACGGTGAACTGATCCTGGATAAGTTCGAGCCCGGCAGGCACTCCATGAAAGTAGTTGGCCGAAACGGCACCTCTGCTTTTAGCTTCGACATCGCTGAAAAAACAGCACCGCGGGTGGTTGGCTCTCCCACCGCTTCGAACGTAATGACTGTTCTAGTATCCACGCAGGAAGGCAAAGGGCTGCTGGTTACCAGTCAGGAGCACCCGACGGTTCTGATTGACGGTAAGCCCACCGAACCCGCTGATGCTGGTGGAGTCGCCTTGAACGATCTGGGAACAACCGACCACGATTTACAGGTGGCCGAGGATAAAGACCGGCAGCGCTTCGTGCTGACCTATACACCTGCCCCTGCGCTGACCGTCTATGTAAAGTCTGATCCTAACGCGGGCACGGTGGTCATCATGGCCGGGCTGGATGGCGCTGATGTATTCATCAACGACAAGCCTTACCGTCGCAAGACCGACCGGGGTCAAGTACGTGTCCCTCTGAAGGTTGGCGACTACGCAATCCGCATCCACAAGCCAGGCTTCATTGATCCGCCGGCTCAGACAGTCACTGTTAAGAAGAGTGAGGAATCGGCTGTCGAGTTCAAGCTGGAACCGCTGCCGGAGATTGCCACCCTGCAGATAAAAGGTGCACTACCCGGCACCATGGTCTACGTCGACAAAGAGCTCGCTGCTGCGATTGGTACGGACGGGGACGCAACTATCTCGACTGTGAAGCCTGGAGACCATGTAGTAGAACTGCGCCGGGAGCAAGCTTTAGCTAAGCACTATGAACGGACCTTTAAGACGGGCGAAGTTGTAGTACTTTCCGGCCCGGACGTCACGCTAGATAAAGTGGTTGTCGAGTCTAAGCCCGTTGCTGCTCCGGCCTCTGCCCCTGCGCCAGTTACGCCCGAGCCAAGCAGCGTGCAAGTAGAAGGGGAGCAAGTACGTCGCGGCGGTGGTTTTGTCCCATATCACGTCCCGAAAACATCCGGTCGGTACTCGTTTCAAGCCCAAGTCCGTAAGAGCGGCATCTTTAAGCGTGCCAAGCTGCAGTGGTATGCCGGCTATCAGGATAGTTCGAACTTCCTGTTATTTATTCTGGACGGCAAGCGCGCAACAATTCGCGAGGTCCAGGACGGCAAGACAACCGATTTAAGTAAAACTCCCTTTGAATTGGAAGTGAACCAATGGGTTCAAGTAGACCTTTCGGTGAAGGCCAATGCCATTCGGGCACGGGTTAAAACACAGGGGGGCAGTTGGAGAGAACTGGATGCGGTGACAAGTCCTGGACGCGACTTTACTCAGGACAAAGTAGGGTTCTATATTCCGGGAAGCGATGAAATTGCAGTGTCCGATTTTCGGTTCTCCAATCACTAGGGTTCGGCCATAGATTTGGAAGGCAGCATCGGTAAGGTATAGCTATGGCCGTTGATGAACGTTCGTTCTTTCGAGAATCGCAGGTGACAAAACCCGCTACCCTGAATTGCCCGTACTGCCGCACCTCCGATACTTACGAACTGCGGTGGCTACTGCGTCGAAAAGTAGATCGGCTGCCACGCGGCGGAGATGAAAGGGATCGCGCCAAGTTCGCCAAGGCAGCAAGCTACATGGTGCTTCTCGACGACAAGACTTCATGTAAAAACGCTCGTTGTCGACGGCCGTTCGAAGTATCTGGCATTAAAACAACAGCTTTCTTGACTGACTAAGATTGGAGCTAGTCCTACGGCTGGCCGGGTGGCGATATGTGGACTTCTCTGTCTTTGCGGCGCGTTACCAGATCCCATCGTGCTGCATGATAGCGCTGGGTCAATGCCTCGTCGGGATCAAGGCGTGCAATGCCAGAGGAGAGAGTTTGCGTCCGGCCACCTACCCAAACTTGTCCGCTCCAGTCCTGCCTAATGTAAACTCGACCGGAACGTCCAACGCTGATTCCCTGGAAAATTACGTGCGGAGCGGATGCAAGACGGTTGGAAAAGCCTTTACGCAGCCGAGGCATTAATACTTCCAGTGAAGAGGATCTTCTTTCAATGCACCGTGAAGATCGGTGTAGAACGCGCGAAGCTCAAAGCCCGATTCGCTGCCCTGGTGGATAAGGATAACAATTTCAACGGTTTGATAATCAAGCGTGGCAACTGCCGAGCG
>CALMAV010000337.1 GCA_937859895.1 uncultured Bryobacterales bacterium
GTGGTTTACCATTTTGCTCGCCCGGCTCTATCCGGTTGGCCCGAACCGGTACTCAATCTCGCCAATTCTGGGTATACAGCCGTCAGTTTCTTCTTTTTTCTCTCTGGCTTCATACTGGCATACAGCTACATTGACGGGCGTGGGGGTTTACGCAGTAGCCGACGTGCTTTTTATGCGGCTCGGTTTGCTCGAATTTATCCGGCCTACTTCTTTGCTTTCCTCCTCGCTGCTCCCCATAACATTCTCACCAGTTTAGAGGTAAATCGGTCGGCGGTCGGCGTCGCCCGAATCGCGTTCAGTGCGCTTGCGGCTCTTTCGCTTCAGCAGGCTTGGAGCCCATGGAGCGCCTGGTGCTGGAACTTCCCGGCTTGGTCTATATCGGTGGAAGCATTCTTCTATCTCACATTCCCCTGGATAGCGCCGAGACTCGTTTCACGAATGTCGCTCTCAAGCTGCATGAAAGCTTGTGGAGGACTGTGGTTAATGTCGATGGTGTCTCCTATGCTTCTGGTCGTGCTAACCGGGGCTACAGGAGCTCCCGGAGTCCAGGACCAGTTGCAAAAAGCTGTAGAGTTCACCCCGATCCTTCGCCTGCCCGAGTTCCTTATCGGTATCCTGATCGGACGGGCTTTCAGCTTGGGGCTTTTGGGTCGAGTTCAGGGTAAACGTCTTGTCTATGTCTGTCTGCTGGGCATCGTCGCAACCCTCGCCTTCCTACCCCAGATTCCACATCCATTGCTCGCCAATGGCCTTCTTCTGCCTTTGTTTGCCGGCTTAATCGTCAGCCTTGCAAGATGCCGCACCCGGTTGTCTGATCTACTCTCCTGGCGTCCTCTCGTGCTACTTGGAGAGGTAAGTTATAGCCTCTACATTTTGCAGATTCCAATTGCGTATTTGCTACACATGTCGCCGCCCTCTAGTTCACTCGGCGAGTTCGCAATCTATAGCGTTGCCCTGCTGGTGGCTTCAATGATCTGCTGGCGTTATGTAGAGCGGCCTCTTCGCAATTACCTGCGTGACTTGTTTGCGGAAAAAGCACCTGAGGCGCCACCCCGCGAGGTGCAATGGAAGGGGGAACATTCACTCATCTCACCGCTGCCGGGGTTGAAGTAGTGGAAGTCGAGGAGCGCCAAGAGTGCTCGCCAACCGAACCGGTAAGGGGCGAGAAGGACAATGCACTTCCGGCTCATGTTCGCAAAGACCTTCTAACTGGAACATCCGCCCTCGGGATGGGAGTTATCACAGAGCGTGGCTGTAGTTTTCTCGCCACTCTTCTGGCCGCGCGCATCAGCGGTGCTTCGTCTTTCGGTGTCTATGCCTTAGCCATCTCAACGGCCAACAATATAAGTGCCTATGCCGCCGGCGGGATTGGCTCCACTGCGATTCGCTTCTCCGGCGAGCATCCTCGCGGCTCGAATGGCTATCCAACTCTGGCTCGAGTGCTGGCCGTCATCTCGCTTGTCTCTGCCGCAGTCGCAGCTGCCGTACTCTGGCTTGGGTCCGCGCCAATCGCAAAATTGCTCGGCAAACCGAGTCTGATCTCCGCATTACAGTGGGCTTCCCTTTCCGCCGCCGGCATCATCCTTTTAGAGTGTTGCCGTGGATTTCTCGTTGGTCAACGTCGAATCAAAGCACTGTTGCTGCTTTCTTTACTGGTTGGCGTAGGCTACCTTACCTTGCTGCCCGTGATGGCTCGCCTCGGCCCGATGCAAATGATCGCCAGCCAGAGCGCCGTTACCTTAGGCGCTGTATGCCTCTGCCTGGTTGGCTATCGAAAGCTTCAGCTTCAGCCGCCCATCCCGGTCGAGAAGCCCGAACCTTTTCGTCCTTTACTGAAGCAAATCTGGAGTTTCGGATTTGTACAGCTTGCAAGCTTGATGGGAATGAACGCCGCCGGCTGGTGGCTGACCTCTCTGATTGCACGAAGTGACCACACGATGGTGCAGATGGGGTTCTTCGCGGTTGCGCATCAGCTTAGGAATATGGTTGCTCTGGGACCGAGCTTACTTACAGAGGGCAGCCTCGCTGTGATGGCTGGACGCGACGGTAAAGTTGCTAAAACGCCAGACAACGTTATGGCCTTGTGTACGTATGCCAGCACATTCGTTTCGCTTTTACTAGCAGGCGTCGGGATTGTTATCCTGCCATGGGCGCTCCCTATGCTGTACGGATCTGCCTACGCCTCTGCCACGGCAGTTGCTGCGGTAGCTCTCACGACTGCAGTAGTTCACATGGGCAGTGCGCCTGCAGCTGCGCGACTCTCAATCGTATCCATCAAAACGACTGGCGTCGTAAATACGGCGTGGGCTGTCTTTGTAGCAACGGCTGCGACCTTAGTACTCTTCGAACACGGCGATGCGGCGAAAGGAGCTGCCGTTTACCTGGCCGGGCACCTCTTTGTTGCTGTCTTGCAATTTAGGAGCTTGGGCAGGCGCACCTCCATTCCTGCAGGGACCGTTAGCTCTTTTACGGTAGGCACCGCTGGGTCTATAGCTCTTGCTGTTCTAGCTTACTGGCGGCAGATTTCTCCGGATCTCAGCCTTCTGCTCACTCTTTCCATGATTGGCTGCTTCGGACTAACGATTTCAGGTTTAGCAATGGTGGGCAAGCGTCATCGATGGCTCCCATCCCGATCTGCTCTGTATGCTGTGCTCGTGCGCGTCCCTTTTTTCCGCTCTCGCAGTCTGACTCCCGCTGTATCCGATCTACAGTGAAGACCGCATTTCACCAAAAGCTAAGGCGCGTGACCCCGGACTGCTGCTTCGGCGCGCTCAACCCAGGTCTCGTACTGATAGCGTCGACGCTCTGAATCCCAAACCGAATCGGGGAGCGCGTGCAGCAAGTCTCGGTTCACGGCAGGAACCGAATTGCCCAAGGCCAAAATGCCGCCCTCATTTTTCGCGTCGCTTAGGGATTTAACAGACAGGCCCTGTGCCGCGGCCCACTCGGATATACGTGTCTCCGGCATTCCTTCGATATCCGTTTCCGTCCAATTGGGAAAGTTGAGTGCCTTTTCAAGCCAAAGCGCAACAGGTTTGGTTAGGAAATAGGGTCCGTGACCGCCACCCGGCACGAATCCATACTCAAAGACACTCTTCTTACGGACGCCGGGCAGTGCTAGCGTGCGTTGGCGAAGATCGGCGAAGAAAGTCTGCCCGTGATGGGAAATGTCGACCACCTCATCATCTGAGCCGTTCCACACCAGAGTCCGCCCGCGCTGGGCATTCAGCGCATACAGAATTGCGCCACGATCCCCCAAAAACTGAAGCGACCGGTACGGAATCGCATGGCACATCTTCTTGCTGCTGCTATCCCAATAGCCGCCGGGCCCATCCAGGTCACCACCGCCTGTCAGAACACACGCATGGATACGCAAATCAACCGAGCAGGCAAGCGCCGCCACAAATGAGCCCATCGAGTAGCCGAGTACTGCGATGCGACGGTGGTCTACATCCTTCCTGCGAAGCAGATAGCTAACGGCTCCCCGCACATCGTCCACCATTAAGCCACTCAGTCGTCGGCCCATCTCCTCCGGTTGCAGCAGCTGGTCATGCTGGCTTGTATTGGACTGGCGCAGGTGATTTCGTTCGAACTCACCAATCGGATCGTAAGTCAGCACCACAGCACCGGCTCGTGCATAAAGGATGCCCGCCCAATAGGCGTACCAAGTGGACTTATCGCCTCCGTGTCCATTCACGATTACGATGGCCGGACCGCGGTTTCGCTTTCGATCCCCTCGACGGTAAACAATGGCTGGTACGCGCAGATCGTAGGCTGTCGCGTAAGAAACACGCTCGGCAACGATGTCCGGGACCGGTGAAAAGCTGCCGTACGCTTCCGCTTCCACGGCCGGCAGTTTTTCTTGTATGTGTAGTCTCTCATCAATCTGCTCCCGCACGCCTCGGTCGTCACAGGAAACCAGCAGAGTCGCCAGGCACAGGCAGATAGGTAAGCTGAAGCGAGGAGAAGGCACTCGGCCTTCATAGTAACGGAGGAGTCTTGGAGTGAAGCATGTCTGCATTCCGTATCGGAATCAACAGAAGGTTCGGCCTTATATTGCAGCTGCCGAAGCAGCAGGCTTGAAAGCGCTCGCTCTCTCGATAGCTGAACCTTCGAGCTTGCATGACGCCGATGGCCTGCTGCTGACCGGAGGTACGGACGTAAACCCGGCCCTGTACGGGCAGGTTCCGCTGCCCGAGGTTGATCAGCCCGATGACGAGCGGGACCGGGCGGAGTTGCGGCTCATTGATGAAGCACTGGAGCGCGACATTCCGATCCTAGCGATCTGCCGAGGCCTGCAGTTGCTGAATGTTCACCGAGGCGGAACGCTCCTGCAGCATCTTGCTTCGGAGCGACATGACACCGACTTTCAAGACAAGTCAACAGTGGCGCATGAGATTCAATTGGAGCCCGCGAGCCATCTGTCTCAGATTCTGGAAGAGACACGAGTTGAGGTGAACTCACGCCACCACCAGGCGGTAGATCGAATTGGCGAAGGCCTACGAATCTCTGCACGCGACACAGAGAACAGGGCGATTGTTGAGGGCCTGGAATTGCCGACTCGTCGCTTCGTGATCGCCGTGCAATGGCATCCCGAAGATCAGGCCCCACGATCTCAGATACAACGGCGCTTATTTGAAAGGTTCGCCAAAGCTTGTGGCGCAGATCCGGGTTCGTACGATCAGACTTCCTAGGAGCTTGTTGCAGCAGAGACGTTAACAAGGGGCTGTACTAGGTGAGCCCAACTTCCTTGTCATTCTCCGCCGCGAGTAGCAGCTCCATTTCTCGTTGTTATGCCTGATGCGATTATCGATCCTTAAATGGCGGGGCCAGCGCAAAGAGAACAAGCAGTTCTGATAATCGAGCGTTTGGCATTTACTAAACCGAACGTAAGGTTCATATGTCGGCTATTCGGGAAGGCTTCGAAAATGCTCCTTTTGAGCTTCTCGCCTTGACATCCTAGGTAAGGTCAGAATAAACTTCACCTAGAATGTCTGGCGAGCAGGATCGTGAACGTATAGAACTCTTACAGGGTACCCTCGACCTCTTGGTTCTTCAAACTCTCCGACTCGGGCCGGCTCATGGACATGCCATTGCGAAGGCGATTGAGCGTACTTCCGACGATGTTCTGCAGATCGAGCAGGGATCGCTTTACCCGGCTCTACATCGGCTCATCAAACGCGGCTGGATTTTCAGCAAAGAGGGCTTGTCGGAGAACAATCGGCGAGCACATTACTACCAGTTGACTCCCAAAGGCCGCAGGCAACTGGATGTCGAGACCCACAAGTGGAATAAGTTGGTCGGTGCAATTGCTCGGATTCTGCAACCAGTGAAACAGGAAGGGTCCTAATGTCACGACGTCGAGACATGCTGCGGAGACTTGAGGAGGATATCCGTGACCACATTGAGCGTGAGACCTCAGAGAACATTGAGAGTGGTATGGCGCCTGATGCCGCGCGGTACGCAGCGCTTCGTCGATTCGGTAATGTCCAGTTAGTAAAAGAGCAGACAAGAGAGGTCTGGATTGCCGCCGCTGCTGAGCAGGTGTGGCAGGACGTAAGCTTTGGTTTGAGGATGCTGCGTCGAAACCCGGCATTCGCAACCATTGCCATCCTCACGCTCGCCATTGGGATCGCTGTCAACGTTGCTGTTTTCAGCGTTGTTAATACCGTTTTGTTGCGCTCTCTCCCTTATCCAAATGCTAGCCGCCTCGTGGGGTTCTCTGTTGGGGCGACGTCTGCAACGGCCGGACGCTTCAAACCGGGGATCGAAGGAGCAGACCTGGCGGAGTGGCGGACGCATGCGACGTCGTTCGACAAGTTAGCTGGGTATACCTATTCGGATAAGACCGTCGCGGGCAGAAATGTCTCGGACCAGGTGCGTGCCATCTCGGTAGCGGGAGATTTTTGGTCACTTTTGGGGACGAACGCGGCGTTAGGCCATCTCTTTGAGCCTGAAAAGGCCCAAGATGAGGTGGTTCTCTCAGACTTCGTCTTTGAGACTCAATTTAAGGGCGATCGAAGCATTGTTGGCAATGTCGTGATGATCGATGGAAAGCCAGTAACGGTTGCCGGCGTTCTCCCTCCTACTTTTCGGTTCTACTTTCCCCAAGACTGGTGGAGTGGGCTTGCTCCGGCCGAACCCGGAGTCTTTGTAGCTGCTTCGCCTCTTCTAAGGTCCCAGCGCAACCGCTTATTTGTTGTAGGCCGCCTCAAACAAGGAATTCCTATTTCACGCGCTCTCGCCGAACTAAAAGGAATAGAAGGCACGATTCTCAAGACCTACCCCGATCTTTGGTTCCCCGGTGTTTCGCACATGGCATTGATTCCATTGCAAACTCAATTGTTAGGCGGTAACCGACAAGGCTTACTGATTCTTCAATTTGCTGGCTTATTTGTTCTTCTGATTGCATGTGCAAATATCGCCAATCTACTTCTCGCGCGAGGCGCTGCTCGAATACATGAGATTGGAATTCGGACGGCGATAGGCGCGGGAGCTTTTCGTATTCTCCGACAATTTCTTGTCGAAGGGATTGTACTGGCTGTCTTCGGGGGCGTGACTGGACTCCTTCTGGCAAAGGGCATTGTTCTGATGTTTATTCACTTTGGCCCTCACTCGCTTCCTCGTCTTTCGGCGACCTCAATCGACACCAGGGTAATCTCTTTTGCGCTTGCCCTCTGCTTAGGAAGCGGAATATCTTTTGGATTTGGGCCAGCCCTCGCGCTCTGGAGAACAAACGCTCAAAATGCATTGAAAGAGGGTGCAAGGAACTCCTCAGGCGCCTCAGGCGGAATTCGGGTCCGGCGCTTCTTAGTCACGTCTCAAATTGCTTTAGCAGTCGTTCTCTTGACAGGCGCCAGCCTGATGGTGAAAAGCTTTTGGCAAATGTATATCAACCCTCCAGGATTCGATCCGGCGAATACTCTCGTCGTCAAAGTTGCTTTGTCCGGTCCGCAATATGCGGACAAGACAAAACAAGTGAGCTACTTTCGAGAACTGCTGGATCGGCTCAGCTCGATTCCAGGTATCAAAGCCTTTGGGCTGGCAAACGCTGAAGACTACATTATTCAGTCAAAGGACCCAGCCAATCCTCCACGAGTGGATCAATTCCGTGACAGTCTTGTCTCACCCGGTTATTTCCAGGCGATCGGTATGCGCCTGCTAAAGGGGCGTTGGTTCATCGCCACCGATCCATCGGACACTGCTGTCATTAACGAGACCATGGCTCGCCGCATGTTCGGCGACAAAGACCCACTCGGTCAGCACATTGACGGCTTAGGCCGACAAATTCTTGTCGTTGGAGTAGTCGCAAATCTGAAATACGCAAAGCTTGATGCCGATCCTGGCCCCGAGATCTTTCGCGCCTATGCGTTAAACCTTGGTGGTGGAAACGTCAACATGACCCTGGCCATCCGCATGGGAAGTGATCCGTTGGGAGTTGCTCCGACACTGCGGCACAGTATTGGAAGTATCGACCCGACACAGCCTGTTTACGATATCGAGACTCTACAGCAAGCTTTGGCTGACTCTGTTGCGGTTCGTCGTTTCGAGTTGTTTCTCTTAGCTGTGTTCGCCGCAGCCGCTCTCATTATGGCAATCATCGGTGTTTACGGCATCATCGCTTATTCAGTGACTCAACGCACGAAAGAGATAGGAATCCGAATGGCGTTAGGGGCGCAGCGTACTCAGATTGTTCAGATGATCGTCAGCCAAGGTATGAAGATCGGGACTTGGGGTATCGCTATCGGCATTGTTGCCGCTTACGGATTAACACATCTGATGGTGAGCCTTCTTTATGGTGTAGAACCGCATGATCCCGTTGTTTTTTGGAGTGTGGCGGCCACGTTGTCATTGATCGTGGCCCTAGCATCATCAATCCCTGCCTTGAAGGCTGCTCTCGTGGACCCACTGTCTGCACTTCGGCACGAATGACACCAAGGACATCGCTCGTCAGAACCGTACTGCTCTGGAGCTTTTACTTATATTTAGCCTCGTGCGTCGGATCTTTGTCCAGAACACATTTTCGGGTGATTCCGCACAGCCCACAATACCTGCTGCAATCTCCACCTGATTCTTATCGAACACCTTTCACGGAGGTGCTCAAAGCCTACAACGGCTTTGAAGCCGGACACACTTGGATCGATCTGACACCTTTGATGGAATTAAGAATCGAGAATGCTTATTACGAGGCGGGCGCCCCGAGAAGTGGACTAGCAGGCTTCCTCGGAACCGAAGTCGCACAATATACTGTCCTGCCTAATGCCCTCGACCTGCTCTCCGTTGAGCCCACGAAGAATCGTCCCAATGATGATATTTCAGTTAAAGACTTAATCTCGGGTGCCGCAAAACAATTCAGCCACTATCGTCTGTACTACGAGATAGTTTTTGCTCGAAGTGACCATTCGCATGGATCAGTTTTATTGGGCGCGGATTCCCAGAAAGAGATCGATGATTTGTCGGCGCGATTGACGCATCAAGAAAAGGTCTGTTATCAGCCCTATATTCATTGCACTGTTTTCCCGGAGGCCTGTTCGGTATCTGTCGAGATGAGGGTCGTCGTTACCGGCAAAGCAACATCGGTTGTTTGGGGCAGCACTCTGGAGAATATTGTTAAAGAGCCGCATCATCTAAAGGTTAGGCGCCTATCTGCAGGACAGCTGAGGCCAGTTCGAATTAATCCGAGCGACCCCAAAGCTTTGCTTTTGCCTTTGCTACCCGGAGATCAAATCACATGGGATTAAGTCGGCTGTTGGCTGGCCGGACAAGACACTGTGTGACCATCGTTCTAAGCCGCAGGGAGAGAGAAATCCTCGATGTGCTCTACCGCCTAAGAGAGGCTACCGTGGAGCAAGTTCGTGCTGAATTGGCAAACGCTCCCCACTACTCCACGGTCCGAGCTCTCTTGCGGGTGCTCGAAGAGAAAGGCTACATTCTTCACGTTGAGCAGAACCTGCGTTATGTATATAGGCCAGTTGTGCCAAAGCAAAGAGCAGCGCAACTGGCTGTCGATCACTTGGTGACTACCTTTTTCGATAGCTCAATCGAAAATCTATTTAGGGCTGTTGTATCAAGAATGTCTTCCGAGCAGATCCATAACGCTCGTTAGATCGTAAGTGCGAGTGGGGACGAGATCCGCGCTCTAAGGTGTAGAAAGTCGGAGTCTTGCAAGACCGAAAGATGCTGAAAACTTGGTGGTCGTCAGGGAGTTTCTTCCAAGTTGCCAGGAAAGCGGACGTTTGCGTAAACCAGTCCAGCTAGATGGTTCGTAAGCTCCCACCTCCTTACTCAATGTCTAATAGCTGGGCTGGAGCACACTCTCCTGTAGGTGCGTTTCGAACTTACAAGTGCCTACTTCCCTTTCGAGAGTATCGGCTCTACAGTGGATTCAGGACAATTATGAAGGCTACTGGAAACACAGTTCTTATAACGGGTGGCGGCTCGGGTATTGGTCGCGGCTTAGCAGAAGCGTTTCACAAATTGGGCAATCAAGTGATCATTGCGGGGCGCGGTAACAAGAGCCTCGACGAGACCGTTAACGCCAATGCTGGCATGAAATCGTTGAAGGTCGACATGACGAGCCTTAGTAGCATTAAGGCGTTTTCCGCTCAAGTAACAGCAGAGTATCCGTCGCTCAACGCCGTGATTCATTGCGCGGGCGTAATGATCCCAGAGGATCTCCTGAACGGCAAGAACTATCAATCTGATGACGATGTGACAGTAAACACGAACCTGCTTGGTCCCATCCGATTGACTGAAGAGTTGCTGCCAGCTTTCCGCAAGCAACCACATGGGACAATCATGACGGTCACGTCCGGTCTAGCGTTTGTTCCCCTCGCAATGTATCCAACGTACTGTGCAACTAAAGCAGGCATTCACTCCTACACCCAGTCGTTGCGGTATCAGCTGAAAGATACTCCGATCCAGGTTATCGAGTTGATACCGCCCTACGTTGCGACAACGCTAACCGGTGAGTTCCAAGCAAAGGATCCAAACGCCATGCCGCTGAATGAGTTTATTTCAGAGACGATGGATATTCTTACGAATCAGCCTAATGCAACCGAGATTTGCGTTAAGCGAGTCTACCCGTTACGCTTTGCCGAGGGGGAAGGCCAAGATAAATACCAGCAGTTCCTCATGCGTTTCAATGAAATGATGACTGCCGCACGCCAACATCGACAGTGAGAAGATCGCTCGGTCGGCCTCGTGATCTAGCGCGGCCGACCGAGCAAACTACTCCTGAGTACGAGCCACTAAATCTGGCACGTTGAATGAGTAGGCGCCTGAGTCGATTTCAAACACGCCGTCAGTGCCGTCCATTCGAACCAAGCGGGCGCTTGCCGGATGCTGTGTCTCAGCCTTTGCGCCTGGAACCCACACAGTGCCTGTAGTGTTCGGTGGGATTGAGACATTCAGGTGCAAAGTTTCTCCCGACCGCTGCCACTCACTTTGAACCGTGCCGTACAGAGTCTTGTGGGAAGCCTTGACACTGCTCAACTGGCTGATCGGGTGAGGATGCAGCAGCACATGCTGAAATCCAGGATGGTCTGGATCAGCTCGAATACCAGCCAGATCCTCGTACATCCACAGACCGAGATCA
The DNA here is from genome assembly GCA_937859895.1 of uncultured Bryobacterales bacterium. Taxonomy (GTDB): domain Bacteria; phylum Acidobacteriota; class Terriglobia; order Bryobacterales; family Bryobacteraceae; genus Bog-105. The sequence continues at coordinate 10,598 of CALMAV010000337.1, forward strand.
CCAATCTGCATAACGTGGTTACCGGAGTTCATTGATGGCTCAGCAGTGTTGCCGTTCCATAGTTCCCAAACCGTAGTGGCGCCCTCAGATACCATGTAGCCCCAGCCAGGGTAAGTTTGTTGAGTAGCGATTTTGAAAGCTAGATCCGGTCTGCCTACATCAGTCAGGGTGCGCATCAACCACTGGGCGCCGACCAAGCCAGTAGCTACATGGCCGCTGCTCTTGTTCTCGATGTTGTCCACTAGGGACGCAATCACGCGAGGACGATTCTCGGGGGCGACCAGGCCAAACGCCAAAGGCAGAATATTTGCAGTTTGGGTTCCGTTGCCATAGAAGCCGGTTTCAGGGTGATAGTAGAGCTTATTGAACGCTTCTTCGATTTGGCTTGCGGCACTATCGAAGGCAGTCGCGTCGTCGGTCTTGCCGAGCAGCCTGGCGAAGCGAGCCATCTGCCGATTGATGCGATAGAAATAGGCGGTCGAAAGCAGTGCGCCGCTCGTCTGCCGCGAAGGATCCTTCGAGTGAACCAGCCGTGGATCTTCGGGCGGCACGCACCAATCCGCATAAGTGTCTTTGCCCAGAATGCCGTCCTTTAGGTATCCGCCCGTATGGGCAACCCACCGCTTAATGGAATCGTAGTTCCCTTCAATCACGCGCAGATCTGCGTATTGGTCATACAACATGGCTGGTATCTGCGCGAAAGTGCTGGGCCAAGTAACGTCGTCGTTGTACATTCGCCAGTAGTTGGGCGCCACATCCGGAACGCCGCCCGCTTCAGTTTGAGCATCGGCTATGTCTCGCTCCCACTTGCTGTAAAACGCTCCCACGTTGAACAGGTAGCTTTCGCTACGGCAAACCACCGAACGATCGCCTAGCCACCCCTGCCTCTCATCGCGTTGCGGGCAGTCTGTCGGAATACTTCGGTAGTTCCCTCGCACGCCCCAGAAAACGTTGTGATGGATCTTGTTCAACATGGCATCCGATGAGGTGAAGTCCGCTGTCGGCTCCATGCTGTCTTGAACAACACGCCCTTCTAGCGACTGCAGATTGGGCGTACCCGGAAAGCCCTGCATCTCGACGTAGCGAAAGCCATGGTAAGTAAAGCGCGGTTCCCAAGTCTCTTTCCCGTTGCCCTTCAAGGTGTAGACATCGGTAGCTTCGGCTGAGCGCAGGTTTGCCGTGTAGATCTCGCCGGAGGCAACAGTTTCAGCGTGGCGCAGAGTAACCGATGCGCCGCGTGGGCCGGACACATGCAGCCGACACCAGCCCACCATGTTCTGGCCCATGTCATACAGGAAAACACCCGGACGCAGTTCCGTCACTTTGATCGGCTTGACGGTTTCAACTACGCGCATTGGCTCGGCATCTTGTGCAATCAGGACGCCAGTTGGCCCTGTCACAAGTTTTGCGGGCAGCCACTTGGAATCATCGAAGCCAGCGACGGCCCAACCAGTCTGCTCGGCTCGGGCATCGTAGTGTTCTCCGTCATATTCGTTATTGGAGCGAACCGGTCCGTCCGTAGTCAGCTTCCACGATTCATCACTCACAACCTGCTCTCGCGTTCCGTCAAGGTACTCAATCCCAACTTGGACAAGCGCTTTGGGATAACCGAAATTGCGCGTCGGAAACACAACCCGGTCGCGCGGCGCCCAGTATCGTCCATTGCCCAGGTTCAACCCAATTGCATTCCGTTCGGGTTTCAGTTGCGCGGTGATGTCGTAGGTGACGTATTGAACACGCTTGTCATAGTCGGTTAGGTTCGGCGATAGAACCTGGTCCCCCACTTTGCTCCCGTTCAGATAGAGCTCGGATAGCCCCAAGCCGCACACATAAGCAGTCGCGCGGGCAACCCCTGACCTGGTTGCAAACTCTTTGCGGAGCATGCGCCCGGGTAGAAGCCGAGCTTCCTCATAGCCGACCTCGCCCCAGGGTTGGACCCCGTAAGCACCGCGATCCGTGCTCGCCGATGCCCACTGCGCATTTGTGACAATATCCAGCGCGCCGGTGTTCTTGCGTTCAACATGAACCGCACCTATGACAGCCGGCGCTGGTGAGCCCGGCCGCGGAGTATCGGTTGTGACGACGATTGAATTAACTCCAGGCTGCAGAAATCGGGCGATGTCCCAGTTGTTGGGGGACCGGGCAATCTCGCCATGGCCGACTAGCTTGCCATTGATCGTTAAAGTGAAGCCCGGGTCGGCGCCGAACACTGCGGTTGCAGAGGTAACCGCCGCATCGCCCGGTACAGCTAATTCGGTTTGTAAGCTATTGGCAGCCGGGCTGATCCAGTGCGCAGGTATCAGAAAGCGAAATGGGCTGTCGTTCCTTATAGACGGCTGTGACTCGTCAAGACCGATCCACTTTGCCTTCCAATCACCGGCATCCAACCCGCGCGACCACACGGCGGGCTTGCTCCAGCCCAGCGACTTTCCCCCACCGTCCCAGATCTGCACCTTCCAAAATGCTCTGGCTCCTGCGGGAACCGGCGAGCCTGCGTAAGGGATCTGTATTGACACGGCCGACTGCACTACGCCGGTATCCCAAAGGTCACCTTTTCCTTCCGAAAGCAAGACGCTGTTGGAGGCCACCAGGATCCGATAGGCCGTTTGCTTCAGTCCGTGGGCGGCAGGATCATCGGCTAACATCATCCAACTCAGTCGAGGCTTCTCGACGCTGATACCAATCGGGTTCTGCCGATACTCACAGCGAAGATTGTCGGCTCTTGGGGCAAGTGCTGCGCGACCGCTCATCGCAGCCAGAACGGAGATGCTCACGGCGAGAAGCTTGATTTTCGAATGGAACATGCGTAAGTAGCGGTGTGCCTTGAGCACACGCGGAGTGAGGATACCGTATCACAAGGTCGCCCGGGCAAACGAATGCTAGTTTGAGATCAATGCGTTCTCTCCTGCTTTTCGCGCCTGTCCTAATCACGATGGGCTTGCCGAGCGCCTATTCTCAAGGGGTAAAACCGAAGCCAACTGCGGCGCGGCCTGCTGCCCCGAAGCCTCCTGCTGCCCATGCTGCTACGATTCCGGCTGTGCCGACTACCGACGAAGAAAAGACAGTTTACGCGCTAGGACTATCCGTTTACCGCTCGCTTGCAGCGTTTGATCTCTCGCCTAAAGAGCTCGAGCTAGTAAAGCAGGCGATCACCGATGCAGCGGCTAAGAAACCAGCAGTCGATATCGCTCAGTGGGGACCGAAGATCCAAGGGCTTGCAAGTGCGCGAGTGAAAGCTGCAGCTGCTGCTTATCTGACCAAAGCGGCGGCTGAGCCCGGTGCTGTGAAGATAGACTCAGGGCTGATCTACAAGGAAACGCGTGCCGGAACTGGTGCCTCTCCCAGACCGACCGATACCGTGAAGGTTCAATACCGCGGAACGTTGGTTGATGGCACCGCATTTGATAGTTCCTATGCCCGGAATGAGCCGGCTCAGTTTGGTCTGGGCCAGGTAATTCGTTGTTGGACGGAAGGCGTAGGCAAGATGAAAGTGGGCGGAAAAGCGACCCTGGTTTGCCCTTCTGATCTTGCTTATGGCGACCGCGGCTCACCACCGGTTATCCCTCCTGGTGCAACGCTTATCTTCGACATTGAACTGCTGGACATACCCAGCACTGGTGGTGCCGCCCCACCGCCGGCACCTCCCGCTCAGGGCCAGTAAGACCTGAAATTCAGGGCTAGCTGCCCGTGCTACCTAGAACGTGTAGAAGATTGCCAAATCAGCGTGATCCCCACGCTCGTTTCCTAGCGGCTGATTTCGGAAGTCGGTCAGCAAGCGCCTGTACTCCAGTGCTAGACCAATATTCAGGTTCAACTTGTAAATAATGTTGCCCATGTAAGTCTGATTGCGCAATCGATTACCCACAAGGATCTGCGAAGCATTTGGCGAGTCAATCCCATAGCCAAGGTTCAACTGCCACTGCTTGTTGAAGCTTGTTTGAGCTTGCATCCAACCGCCTCGGCTTTCAACGCCGTGAGCGCCTGCGGTACCGACCGCGCCGATGGATTCAGCTATCGCCGAACTGTAGTAACCAAGCGCCCGGCCTTCA
>CALMAV010000338.1 GCA_937859895.1 uncultured Bryobacterales bacterium
GACCAGCTTGCCCCGAATCAGCATAGGCACCGCAAGCTCTGCCCTGACTGCGTCCAGCGCATTCAAATACCGGCTGTCGGTTCGGACGTCGCCAACCAGAACCGGCTGGCGCGCTGCCGCTGCAGTTCCGGTGAGACCTTCACCCAATCGGAGCGTTAAGTTCTTGGCGACCTCTTCGCGGTGTCCAATCGAATAGCGCATGCGCAGGCCACGGGTCTTGTCGTTGTACAGCAGAATGGCAAACAGCTCATGCGGAACCACGTCCTGAATGAAGCCGGCGACAGTGGCCAGAAGGCGATCCAGGTCAAGCGTTTCGCTTGTAACGGTGCTGACCTCAAGGAGAAAATCCAAAAGTTCAGCACGCTCGCGGAAGCGTACTTCCGTTTTGCGGGTAGCGGGCATCAGTAGTTGCCCGAGTGGCTGGCTGGCAGCCCCGGATTGCTGGCCAAAGATGTGGGAGCGGCCTCCCCCGCGGACAATTCGTTCAGGATGGCAACGCCCGAACTACTGCCGATCCGGGTAGCACCAGCTTCTATCATTTGGAGAACAGCGGCCAAGGTGCGAACGCCCCCCGAGGCTTTCACGCCAATCTTCGACCCCACTGTTCGACGGAGCAGAGCAACATCTTCCACCGTAGCGCCTCCCCCGGCAAAACCGGTAGAAGTTTTGACAAAATCCGCTTTCCCTTCAACTGCAAGGCGGGCAGCCGTGCTTTTCTCTTCTTCGGTCAGCAGAGTCGTTTCGAGAATCGCTTTCAGGATGGCGCCGGAAGCATGGGCGGCATCGGCCAAATCACCAATTTCCTTGTAGACCTCGTGGTAGTTCCGAGATCGGAGGAACCCGATGTTGATGACCACGTCCAACTCCCGCGCACCTTTCGAGAGAGCGGTGGCGGCTTCGGCGATCTTGGTTTGTGAGTCGTTGGCCCCTAACGGAAACCCAATTACCGTACAGACGCGCACCGTGGATTCGGCTAACTCGTCAACGGCAAGACTCACCCAGCAAGGATTCAAACAAACCGAGGCAAACGAAAACTGCTTCGCCTCACTACAGAGACGTAGTACGTCAACCTGCGCTGCGTCAGGCTTTAATAGCGTATGATCGATAAGCGCTGCGATATTCGTTGGATTAATCTCTGCGGGCGTCTGTGGGTTGATGGGAGGAGTCACGGAAAGCCCTCCGGCAAAGCTGCAACATCGCAAAAGGCCGAGGTTACTTCGTTCCTCACGATATCACGCAGAACCGACAGTACTGCCGTCTCGTTTCGCTGGCATTACACTCAGAAAAGTCGGGTTTGCGCAACGGACGCTGTATGCGCAAACTAGTGAAGGAAGTACGCCATGACGCTGCTGTCACGATCTCTTATTCTTTGCCTGCCTGTAAGCCTGCTGTTAGCCGGGCAAGCACATCAACCCAAACCCACGGCCAAATCGTCAGAACCAGTTGAAGATGTAGCAGCTGTAGGACGCGGTCGCTCCAACTTCCAATCGACGTGTGGTTTCTGCCACGGAAACGATGCAACGGGTTCGCGCGCGCCGGACTTGGTGCGGTCTACCATCCTGAACCATGACGAGAACGGCAGCTTGATTGGACCGGTTGTACATGGTGGCCGCGTCGAAAAAGGCATGCCGGCTTTTCCCAATATCAAAGACGATCAACTGTTAGACATTGTCGCCTTCTTACACCACCAGGCAAATGCAGCTCTGAAGAGTGCGCGCGTTCCAGGCGACTATCCGCTCGCCAAGCTGCTGACCGGGAAAGCGGACTTAGGTAAGGCTTACTTTGAAGGGGCAGGCGGCTGTAACGGCTGCCACTCGCCGACAGGTAATTTGGCTGGCATAGCCAATAAGTACTCGCCCGTCGATCTTCAGCAACATATGGTGTACCCATCGGCGAAGAACACCAGGACGGCAGTGGTAACAACGCGCGACGGGGAACGCGTTGAGGGTCACGTCACCCATGACGACGAGTTTACGATTGCTCTAACGGGCGATGATGGCTGGAGCCGATCGTTCCCGCGAGATGAAGTCAAGGTGGAAGTAAACGATAAGCTGGCCGCGCATCGCGACCTGATGAACCGTTACACTGACGCCGATATTCACAACCTGTTTGCTTACCTGGAGACGTTGAAGTAAATGAAAAAAGCACTTTGGCTCGGCGCCTTGTTTTGTCTGGGTACCGGGTGGCTCCCAGCGGCTGATGCGGGCTTAGATCCGGCCAGCTTGGCAAAGCCTCTTGGCAAGAGCTGGCCTACCTTCAATGGCGACTACTCCGGACGGCGTTACAG
>CALMAV010000339.1 GCA_937859895.1 uncultured Bryobacterales bacterium
GGGCTCTTCAAGGGAAGCTACCATGCGGCGGAAAGCGAGCGTAAAGGCAAACATGATTCCGAGTAAGTGGGTGTAGCCGACACTTAGAAAAAAGATGCCGACCGCCAGCGCAGCCAAGGCAGAGAACAAGTAGCGTCCGTATTGAGCAATCTCGGGGTTAGTTTTCGAAAGGCGCCGGAAATCTGTGTAGCTGTAGCGCACACCTAAGATGACGGTTGCGAGAAAGAGAAAGAACCCCGGAAACCCTGTTTCGCTCGAGATTTGCGTGTAGGTGTTGTGAGACACCAAACTTTCACCGCCAATACCTGTTTCAGCTTTGCGCTCGTCCCAGGCTACGAAGGAGAAGTCACCAGGACCCACCCCGAGGATTGGATGGTGGAGAGTCATGGATAAGCTCTGCATCAACAAGGCTTTACGTTCGTTACTAGAGGCGATATCGGATTCGATTCGTTCTCGGGTAGCTGCATCGTATGCCCCTTCCTTGGGCGTGAAGAAAGTCAAGAAGCGAGCCTGCACATATCCGGGTAAGAACACGGTAGTGGAAGCTACTCCGACTAGTGCAACAACAGCCAGCAAGACCTTTTTGCTTCCCTGAGCAAATATGAAGGTAATTAGGAACAGGACACCGAGGGCAAGCAGACCTGAGCGCGATCCAGCGCGGGCGAAGGCGTAGAAAATGGGCAACGTGCAAGCAAAGAAAAAAGCCTTTCGGAAGCCTGTAGCGCGGCTTGCTTTGAACCACCAGAAGGGAAGACCGAGTACCAAGTGCAAAGCGAATTCATTGGGATCTCCTAAGGTTCCACCAGCAAGAGCAATACGGCCTTCTACATTGCGGCCGTAGTGAAAACTGAAAAGAGCGGCAACAAGAATGGCATACGCATAGGCGCCAGCGACTTTCTCGTAGTCCCGTTTACTTCGGATGATCTGCACAATAATCAGGAAGATCACGAAGGCTTGGACCTGCAACTGGACAGAGGGCAGGCTGGCATACCGCCATGTGCTGAACGGGTAGCAAACAATGACCCAAAGTGTGAATAACCCGAAGTAACGGGTCATACTATCGCTAAAAGAGTGCTGTAAATCACCGCGCGAAATTGTTGTGATGCTAAGAAGAATTAGCATCAGCAGCGGAATATGAAGCACATGGAGCGGCGAAAGGTCGAGCGCTCGTCCAGTAAGCAGAAATATATAGACGGCGACCAGAGTTGACCCGACCAGGTTGGGTTTAACTGACTTAAGCTTTGAATTTGGAAAAACAGGCCTGCTGGAAAGCGAACGACCTCCCATCACAGATGCGGGTGTTGAGCTGGTCATGGTGTTCGATACGCAGATTGCACGACCGAAGTGCCTTTCATGAAGAAGCGGTGCAAATCAGGCTGAAGAAATCTGCGATAATCACGGAAGAAAAATCTCGCCAGAAGCTATTGATCTCCTTATTCTTGCATGGTTTGCGGTGTTCCGCAGCTCTACGGCACGGCACGCTGACGCCAGTTCGCCCGTTCTCTTACGACGCTATCGGCAGTATCGGGGGAACTCTTTAGGACTTAATGACGATTTTTCTTTCCGGATCTGATGCGAAGTTTCGCGGAAATTAAATTTAGGGCAAGGCAGGAGGCAGCAAACCTGCTTCTGCTCTATCGGAAGCCAAAGTTCAAGGTAAGCCGTGATTTTGGTCTGGCGCTACCTGATGGTGAGCAGGCAGCCGAGAAACTCAAGTCGTCCCTCTACGCCGCAGAGGTAGAGAGAATTGCCGACGCGGTACTTCGCCATGACTTTCCCATTTTGGGTTTGGAGATAACAACCGGACCTGAGATCCACTGGCGTAAAGACTATCTACACGGGAAGGATTCGGGTCTAGCCTATTTCAAACGGCTGCCGTACCTTAACTTTGATGCAGTCGGCGACCATAAGCTGGTTTGGGAGCTAAACCGGCACCAGCACCTGGTTTTGCTGGCACAAGCCTACCTGCTAACTGGAAGACACGCCTATTGCGACGAGGTTTGGGCACAGATCAGGTCCTGGATCGACGAAAACCCGTTCCAGCGGGGGTTGAACTGGGCCAGCGCGTTAGAAGTTGCATTCCGAACGTTGTCGTGGATCTGGGTGTTTCACCTGATCGGTCATGAGATGCCTCAGGATCTGCGGCAGATCTTCTTGATGAGCCTTTACCAACACGGCCGACACCTGGCGGAGAACCTGTCGGTCTACTTCTCGCCGAATACGCACTTGCTGGGCGAGGCAGTCGCGCTGTTCGTACTAGGCGCCCTGATCCCAGATTTTCCTGAGTCTAAGGCCTGGGTCAGCCAGAGTCGGGCCATCGTTTTGAAGCAGCTTGCGTTCCAAGTTTGGCCCGATGGCGCGCATTTTGAACAGTCCAGTTACTACCACGTCTACGCGGTAGATTTTTTTCTGCTGTTCTACCTGGTGAACGGACGTGACCACGAGACGGCAAGCGTGCTCGAGCGCATGGCGGAGTACTTGCATTGGCTGTTAGGTACTGCTCGGGAGATCAGTTTTTTCGGAGATGACGACGGCGGGCGATTGTTCCATCCTTATGGTGTCCGGAGCCGCTTTGGAAGAGCGACTTTGGCGACTTGCGGAATACTTTTCGGGCGGGAGGATTGGATTGGAACATACGATGAGCTGGCAGAGCAAGCTGCGTGGTGGATTGGGCCCGAAGTCTTAGCGCGGGCAGTAGAGAGCCCGCGGGGGCCGAGTGGCGGTCGACTGTTCAAAGACAGCGGAGCAGTATTCCTGCACGCTGGTGAGTTCTGGTTGCAGATGGACTGTGGTCCGTTCGGATATGGCGGGGCGGGACATAGTCATTCCGATTCGCTGAGCCTTACCTTGCGCAAAGGGGGCGAACCGGTGCTGGTGGATCCAGGAACGTTCACTTATATCGCTGATATCGCAGAGCGCAATTGGTTTAGAGGATCAGCCGCCCATAATTCCGTGCGAGTCGATGGCGAGGATCAGGGGAGCGGCGCGGGTCCGTTCCGATGGGCCAGTAAGCCTATCGTGACACTCTCGGAATGGAAACGAGCGGGCTCAGGCTGGTTTGTCGATGCGAATTGCGAGTACCGGGGGTTGAAGCATAGACGTCGTATATGGCTGGGAGCGGAACAGTTGGTTGTTCTCGATGAGGTAGGGGGCGTACCTGGTGAGCATCGGTGCGAACAAATCTGGCAGTTGGGTGAGGGTGCACAGGCAGTGCATATTTCGACGTCTGCGCCGGACTCAAGGGTGGAGGAATCGCGATTCTCGCCGTCGTATGGACGCAAAGAGGATGGCCGATGTCTGGTAGCGACGGTCCATGCGACTTTGCCGATTCGGATAGCTATGCGCCTTAGTGTGGCGGAACAGGCGCCAATCACCGTAGAGGCTGCGGAAGATTTGTTGTCACGGCTTGAAAATAGCCTGGCATCGCAGAAAGATTGAGCCAACGAAAGTTTTCGCAGGACTGTAAAGATTGAGCGACTAACAGCCGATAGACTGGTGGGCGTAACAATCAAGTAAGGATCTGTTGCCGAGAGACATGAGTGAGCAAGTAAAAACAATTGCAGTGGTGGGGCTGGGGTATGTCGGCTGTGTAACGGGCGCATGCTTAAGCAGCCTAGGTCATACGGTCATAGGTGTTGACCGTGACGCGCATAAGGTGCAATCGGTGATGGAGGGTAAGGCGCCCTTTTTCGAGCCCGGGCTGGAAGAGATGATTCGTACAAACGTGCAAGCCGGGCGTTATCGGGCCACAACAACTCTGCATGAGGGTATCGCTGATGCCGACGTAGCCTTGATTTGCGTCGGTACGCCATCGGAGAAGAATGGAAACCTCGGCCTGGATCAGCTTCGGCGTGTGATCGCCGAAATTGCCGGTTCGCTTTCCCACCGAGTCAAACCACTAATTGTTGCCATTCGAAGTACGGTCTTCCCGGGTACGTGCGAAGACGTAGTGATGCCCGTGTTGGGGCCAAGCGTTCCGGTAGTTTCGAATCCTGAGTTTCTGCGTGAAGGCGTAGCAGTGAAGGACTTCATGGAGCCGTCACTGGTTGTCGTTGGCGGGGACGATGTGCAGGCGGTTGCATTGGTGGCGGGACTCTATAAGTCCCTCAGCGTACCGGCTTGCCAGGTTTCACTCCGAACGGCGGAAATGATTAAGTACGCCTGCAATGCTTTCCATGCAACGAAGATCGCGTTTGCGAATGAGATCGGTGCTCTAAGCACCAGCCTTGGCGTAGATGCCCAGGAAGTGATGGCAACGGTCTGTGAGGATGTAAAGCTGAATGCATCAGCTGCCTACCTGAAGC
>CALMAV010000340.1 GCA_937859895.1 uncultured Bryobacterales bacterium
AAACGATGCTAAGCAAACCGCCCGTCCACGCCCACCACGGCACCTGCGCCAACTTGCCGCCTGCAGGCCAAGCTTCGCGCACAAACAGCTGAATCAGCAACATGGCAAGCAGTCCGGTTAGATACACCCAGGCTGCTGTCAGCACCGTCTCATCCAGCGACTTGCGCAGCTGTGCGTTCGCCCCCGACTGTCCCGGATTCGCAGCGCCCGCAGCAATTGCAGCCAGATAAATGAGCCAGTTCACAACGTCAATAGTGTCAGACGCCGGCCACATGTTGTCCCGTTCTACACTTGGGCTTGCCGCGCAAGCTGGGACAGCACTTTCTGGTTCGACAAGGGACGCTGGAGCATTTGGCAGCCGCAGCTTGTGGCGAGAATGTTCCGCGGGTAGTGGAAGTAGGACCCGGGCGAGGCGCACTCACCCGTCACCTGCTGCCGCGTACCGATGAGCTTCATGCGGTGGAGATTGATCGCGGCCTCGTCGCCTCTTTGCACCATAACTTCGAGAATGAGCCCAAGTTCCATCTCCACCTTGGTGATGTTCTTGAGACTGACCTTGCGCAGTGGGGGTCGGCCGTGGTCACCGGCAACTTGCCTTACTACATCACTTCACCCATCATTGAGCGGTTTCTGCGTCTGGGGCCCGACTTCCCTCAAGCCGTATTCCTCATGCAGCGCGAAGTCGCCGAACGCATCCTTGCCGGTCCGGGCAGTCGCAATTACGGCTACCTTACCGTTGCCGTGCAGCTGGTTTGCCGAGTCGAACTGGTTTGCCATGTTCCAGCGGCTGCTTTTTCACCGCCACCGAAGGTCGATTCCGCCGCCCTCAAGTTCATTCGTCAGCCGTCAGCGATAACGAATCTTCCGGAGCTGCTGCAGTTCGTCGGACGCTGCTTCGCACACAAGCGCAAGAACCTCCGCAACAACCTGAAGCCGTATTTTGGCAACGCGCTGGACGGCTCCCCGGAAGCTAACCTGCGAGCCGAACAGCTCTCCATTCAGCAATTCATTCAACTCTACGCACGCTTGTCTGCCACGCCAGCTCTTTAAGGGCGTGTCGCAGGAGCCCTGTAAACTGAAGCTTCATGATTCGCGCTCGTTTTGCGCCTTCTCCCACCGGCTACCTGCATATTGGCAGTGCCCGAACCTTTATCTTTAACTGGCTTTTCGTCCGCAAGCACGAGGGCACGATGATTCTGCGCATCGACGATACCGATGTTGATCGCAACACCGAAGCATCGCTCAATTCCATCTACGAAGGCCTGAATTGGCTCGATCTAAGCTGGGACGAATTCTACCGCCAGTCTGAACGTCTCGATCTTCACCGCAAGCTTGCTTACGATCTGCTTTCACGTGGCTTAGCATATCGCGATTTCACGCCGGCGACCAACGAGGGAGAAGATCGGCCACATGCCGAAGGGCCGTGGCTCTTTCATCCGGAGATGCGCGCCATCTCTACCGAGGAGAGTGATCGCCGATCGGCCGCCGGTGAGCCTTTTGTGATCCGCTTCAAAGTGGAACGCGACCCGGTTCGAGAGGTTGCCTTTACTGATCTGGTGTACGGCCCGCAATCGAAACAAACCGCTGACGTTGAAGATTTTGCACTACTCCGTAGTAACGGTATGCCGACTTACCACTTGGCTTCCTGCGCAGACGATATAGACCTCAAGATCACGCATGTGGTTCGCGGGCAGGATCATCTGTCGAACACGTTCAAGCACATCCTGCTCTTCCAGGCCGCTAGCGGATTGCAGCCCAAATTTGCCCACCTGCCGTTGCTGATCGCGCCCGATGGAGCCAAACTTTCCAAGCGCAAGCACGGGCCAGTAGTCAGCGTTACCACCTATCGAGACAACGGCTTTCTACCGATTGCCTATATCAACTTTCTTTGCCTGCTTGGATGGTCGCCGAAGAACGATCGGGAGCAGATGTCGCTCACCGAACTTACGTCTCTGTTCTCATTTGAAGGCGTGAATCGCAGCAACGCTGTGGTGAATTTCAGTGAGGCTGACCCAATCGATCCTAAGGCCATGTGGCTGAATTCTCAGCACCTGCGTACCATGCCGATTGCGGAACTGGCGCCCATAGTGCGCCGCTCGCTGGAAGATCACCACATGTCTGTTCCCGGAACAGAAGCGCAGTTCGAACACGTAGTTGATCTCATCCGCGCTCGTTACTCCACGCTGCTTGATTTTGCCTTGAAAGGCCGCGCCTACTTCGCCGATGATTTCCACACAGATCAGGTAGCGAAAGACAAGCTGGACGTACCAGGAGCTCGCGAGTTGATGCACGTACTGGCAGATCGGATGGAAGCCAATGCAGAGTTTTCGGAGGCGTCGGTGGAAGCTGATTTGCGAAAGCTCGCCGAGGAACGAGGAGTAAAGCCAGGCGTGCTGATCAATGCTTCCCGTGCAGCGCTTACCGGACAGTCGGTCGGCCCAAGCGCTTTTGCCATCTTCCCGTGCCTCGGCCGCGAGCGCGTCCTTGAAAGGCTGCGTCGAGTCTAAATGCCGCGCATCATTGTTGGCCTGGGCGGTTTGTTGAGCGACCCTGCCTGCTGCGTCGTACGCGACGGCGTTATTCAGGCGGCAGTCGAGCAGGCGAAAGTAGCTCATCAGGATCGGCCTGGGACCTTTCCCGAAGAGGCACTGCAGATTGCTCTCGAAACAGCAGGGGTAAGTCCATCCACGGTCGATTGCGTAGCAGTGGCGCGCCGCTTCGCTGCTACTTCCGAGAGCTTGGCTCAACTCGAACTGCGTGCTCGATTTCCAAAGAGCGAGATTGTCGTGGTGGAACACCATCAGGCTCACGCGGCCTCAGCCTTTTACTGTTCCCCTTTCAAGACTGCGTCCGTGCTAAGTGTCGATCGCGCGGGCGATTATCGTTCAGCCGTGCTGTTCCACGGTGAACACGGGCGGCTGACACCAGTCCGCGAAATGTACTTCCCTGACTCGCTGGGCGATCTCTACAACCGGGTCACGGAACTGCTTGGCTTTGAGGCTCGTGCTGATGAGCACAAGGTTCAGTGGCTTTCCACCTTCGGCAAGCCGGAGTATCTTCCTGTCTTCGGGAAAATGATGGGACTTGGGAATGGTGGGTGGCCACGCTTTGATCGAAGTTACTTGGACGCAGACCAGTTAACCGCTGGCGGCTTTAGCAGCCGGTTCTACCAAGACTGCCAGCTACCCTCCACGTCACTCCCTGATCAGACCAGGTATGACCTTGCCGCAAGTCTCCAAGCCGCGGTGGAGGCGTGCGTCGCAGCCATGCTCGGGCCAAGTGAGAACGTGTGCATTGCCGGGGGCCTTTCGCTGAACACTCTGCTTGTACGCTCGCTGGAATCTCAGTATCAGGGGGTCTTTGTGCAGCCTGCAGGCGGTAATGCCGGCACTGCGCTCGGGGCTGCGCTGCATGCCCTGTACCACTTTTACGGCGATTCTTTAAACCAGCCGTTCAACACGCTCTTCCTCGGGCCTTCTTATGCGCCAGCCCAGATAAAGCAGGTATTAGAAAACTGTAAACTGCGCTTTCACTTTATCCCGACTCAGGATGACCTCATCAGGCAAGCGGTAGCTGCGCTCAACGACAACCGCATTGTCGCCTGGATGCAAGGGCGCCTGGAGTTCGGGCCGCGCGCTCTGGGCAACCGCAGTATCCTTGCTTCGCCCCTGAATCCGTACTCGAGCGAGAATCTGAACGTGTACATTAAGCACCGCGAGAAGTTCCGCAAGTTTGCGGCGTCGGTGCCCGAAGAGCTGGCTTCGGAGTACTTCGATGTAGGCAGCAATGCTGCTTTCCTGGCAACTGTTGGTCGGGTCCGGCCTGAGCATCGCGAAACCTTCTCAGCAGCTCTGCTGGGTGAAGACCTGATTCGCATCCATACAGTACGAAAGGCGGACAACCCGCTCTACCACTCGCTTCTGCTCGCCGCCGGCCAATCAACCGGACTGCCCGCGCTTTACAACACCAGCTTCAACCTATTTGGGGATCCACTGGTCTGCACGCCTCGCGATGCTGTCCGGAGCTTTTACTCTTCAGGCATTGACGCTCTGTTTGCCGGGAACTTTCTCTTAGAAAAGTAACATTCTTCTTACGGCTGCTTCTGCTGAAAGAACGTCGTCATACCCTGTTCGGCTAACCCTAAAGCACGCACCAGCGCGACCTTGGCAATGTTGTTCTGATACTGCGCTGAGATCAGATTCTCATTGGCATCGGCCACCGACTGCTGTGCCTGCACCACTTCAACAGTGTTGGTCACGCCAGCTGCAAAGCGATCCTGAGCCTGCCGGAGCGTTTGGCTGGCCAGGTCTACATTGCTGACTGCTACCTCTACTTGGGCCGCAGCTGAGGTGAGATTGAATAGCGCAGTCCGCACATCAGCGTCAATCTGGCCACGCAAGTTTTCCATTTCGTTCCGACGATTGCGCAGTTCGGCATCATTCTCCAGAATGTCGGCCCGGATGCGGCCACCGTCGAATATGTTGAACGTAAGCGAGCCCGTAGCATTAAATACGCCATGCGATTGCGTGAACAGATGAAGGCCAGTGTCGCCGTAAAAG
Organism: uncultured Bryobacterales bacterium; assembly: GCA_937859895.1. Lineage (GTDB taxonomy): Bacteria > Acidobacteriota > Terriglobia > Bryobacterales > Bryobacteraceae > Bog-105. Next base: position 4,560 of record CALMAV010000340.1, read on the forward strand.
CCGGATGCGGTTGCGGAGGGATAGCGCTCAGCTTTAGCGCCGCGGAGCGTGAACTCAGCCGCCGTCACGCGCGCCTTAGCAGCTTGAAAGTCCGATCGGCTGTCATAGGCTTTTCCCAAGGCTTCTTTCAGCGTGATCACATTGGGCGGCAGCAGCAGGGCCGGATCAGTGACCGTAAAGTCCTGCCCGGGTGGCAAGCCGATTACACGGCCAAGCGAGACTTTGTCAATCTCAAAAGTGTTCTTGACGGCGATCAAGGTCTGCTGACGCTGCTTTACTTGCACCTGAGACCGAAGCACGTCGATGCCGATAGCTGTGCCCGCATTGTGCCGGCGAACTGCGTTTGTGTAAACGGCGGTATCGGCATCGAGCTCAGCCTGCGTAGCCGAGATACGAGCAGCATCAGCAATAATCTGCAGGTAGGCGTAACCTACACCCAGCACAACCAGGTCACGTGCATTCTTTACATCTAGCACCGAAGCCTTGGCAGAGGCGCGTGAAGCACGAAAGTTGCTGATTGCCGACCAGTCAAAAAGAGTAAGGCTCGCATTGACCTGTGCGCTCTGATAGCCATAAGGCCCGACGATGATGGGGATCTGAAATCCTAGACCGGGAGGCAGTGTGACGTTGAAGCCTTGCGCTTGCAAGTTAATCTGTTGCTCGACAGCCGAAATCTGGCCGCTTACTCTCGGCAGAAGCGTACTCAGCGCCCGCAACCGTTGCGCTTGTGACTCACGGCTGCTTTGCTGATTGGTCAACAGCCCCAGATTCGTTCGCAGCCCTCTTTCAATCGCCTGCACTAACGAAAGAGGGATCGGGGTATCGGTAGCCTGCCCTTGCGGCACGCTGCCCTGAAAGCTAGGGTCATTCATCTGCGGTCCTCTTACTGCGCTCGAAGGACTGCCGCCGCTGCTCCCACCGCTACTCGCACTACCACCGGATTGTGACCCGGAAGGGCCGCCGCTTCCACTGGATGTTCCTGATGAACCAGATTGCTGTGGCGCTTGCCCTTGCATAACAACGCCAGCGAACATCAAAGCTAATAAAATTGAACCTGCGTGAAATTGTGTCCTACGCATTCTCTCGTCTCAATAGCACGTGCCTCCAATAGGCTGGTCTACATGCGTTCGATGCCCGAACCTCGTAAAGCGGCACCCTCTGCAGGCAAAAATATTTAAGAACTTAGCTTATTCTGCCAAACTTCTTTGCTTGTCCTTACGAAAGTCTACAGATGACGCTTCACAAAGGAGCAGATTTCATACCCAGTCAGATACTTGAACGGCGATTCGCCCATAGTGTAATGGCCGCAGGGCAGCACGCTCACCGTATGATCCCACTTGCGGGCACGCGCTCCCGCAATCACCTGCTCAGACAGTCTCACGGGAAAGGTTGTGTCGTAGCGAGTGTAGATAAATTTGGAACGCTTCTTCTTGGCGCTGTAAAGGTCGTAGTAGCTGGGCGGGCTAATGCACATCCAGTATTTGCGCAGTGCATCGAGGCTGACTACGCCTTCCAAGCTGCTGCGAATGTGTTGAGTAGAAAGCCCTTCCCAAACCACGTCGGCCACAAAGGTTGAGCAATGGTTGAAAACATTCACCCCAATACGCTCATCCACTGAGCTGGCCAGAAAGGCATAGCAGGAACCAATACTGGTGCCGACAATCCCAAGGCTTTCGTATCCTTGCTCCTGCAGCCAGTCGAAGCAGGCCCGAGTGTCAATCACTGCCTGGCGCGTAGCGTCGATAGTACGACAGATATTCGCGGACATGGCATAGTCAGCACGAGCTAAACCGGCCGGCGTACGCGCATCGTGATAAGGCAGGCTCAATCGTAAGGCACTGATACCTAACTTGGCCAGCCCGGCTGATAAGGCATTGTGCTGCGGCAACTTCGAATTCCAGTGCGGTAACACCACAACTGCCTTTCGCTTATTATTTTTGGCCGGATACCATAAGCCTCGAACGGTATTGTTCTCGGCAAACGGCGTATGCACGGGCGATTGAAACTCAAGCCAATTATCTGAGCCAAGCTCGAAGTGAGATGGCTTTTGATACGCAAAGAACTCCTCAGCTCGTGTGATGGCTAGGTCGTTCATGCACAGAATGAAGTCTTCGGGGCTGCTGAGGTGGGCCTTGCACTCATCCACCATAGGCCAATTATTAGCCCACTCAAGGCCAAACTCGAAAGGACGGCTGACGCGATCTGTAGACCGGAAGCAAAGATGATTTTCCCAGTCAGTCACCCAGTTGCGATAGCGTCGGGAGACCGGCTGTAACAGCCTTCTCATGCTCCGCGAAGAGTTGTCGTGTTTGCTTGCATGAACGGCACTTCCCTTCAGTTTACCGACAAGTGTCCGGACACCCTAAAATAGGGAGGTGCAGCACATTTCGGCCAAAGATTCAGAAAAGCGGCTCTCGTCTGTGCTAGCAACGGCTCAGCGTGAGCCGGTCACAACTCATAATCAAAATGGGGACGCCGGGATTGTTCTATCACCGCAGGAGTACGATCGTTTGCGCAAGGTAAACCTGACTGGTTCTATGCAATCTGCAATCGCCTTAGTCAGAAAGCACAGGCAAGTGGCCTAACCGAAGAAAAACTCGCCGAAATCCTTGCGGAGGATGAGTAGCGCGCGCTTCGTCCTCGATACGAATGTGCACGTTAATCGTGGCGGAAGACGAAGACCTTATATCGATGGGCTACTTTCACAGTATTCCTATTCTTACGCCCGCGCAGTTCTTGGCTTACTCAATTGCCGGCGATAGGTGATTCTAGTGGCGTGCGAACTGCGCATCCACGCGTCCAAGAACTTTCGCCGGGCTTGAGGCTAATCAATACGCCTACTCGCGAAGAAAGAGCAGTTTCAGGCAAAATAATTGTTGGAACAAGCTCCCAACAGGTGAGCCTATCACCGCGCAACAGAAAGGCTCCAATGGCTTAACTGCTATAAGACTCTTATGCCCCGCTACGCAGCGATTGACATTGGTAGTAACTCAGTTCGCATGCTGGCGGCAGAAGTAAATCATGGCGTCACGACGGTCCTCGCGCAGGACAGGCAGGTCACCCGGTTAGGCGAAAGTGTATTCCGTCTGGGGCGTATCAGCGACCAAGCCCTTGACTTCCTTGTCGCTACGCTTTCTCGCATGGCTGC
>CALMAV010000341.1:0-4817 GCA_937859895.1 uncultured Bryobacterales bacterium
GCTTCAGCCGGTCACGCTCAACCCCGCTATACAAATATCGGACGAATTCCAAATAGCGAGGGTCGCCAGTGGTTCTATAAAGCTCGACGAGTGCCATTTCCAACTCGGGATGGCCAGTCACGAATGGGCGCTTGGTGGGACCAAAATTGTCGGTGATGTAGTTTGCAAAGCGAATTCCGATGTCAAGTAAGCTTCGGTTGCCGGTAGCCCGGTAGTAAGCAATGCCAGCTTGGAGCAGATGCCCCAGGCAATAATCCTCATGTGAGCGCTGGAGTTCGGTGAAGCGCAGCCGCACTTTGTCACCCACGTAATAAGTGTTTAGGTAGCCACTCGGCTCTTGGGCGGCGGCAATATCGCTAATTAAGGAATCGATTTGGCCCCGGAAGCGCTGCTTGTCCCCTTCAGAGGTTTCGTTGGAGGCGATCGCCCAAGACGCGCCTTCCATCCATTTATAAATGTCTGAGTCGGTATAGACCGGCCCCCGCCTCGGGATGTTCTTGCGACCTGAGAGGCGCCGGAAATTGTCCACTACTCCGTGGTCCCCCAGCAAGGCGAGCATAGTGGGTAGGCTGCGCTCCGTGGTTGCCTTACGACGGGCGGTCCAGAAGCCCTCTCCCACGTGCACAGCTTGCACTGGCACTGAGTGGAGCCGCGCATTTACTGAACGGTCCAGATAGACGATTCCTTGCGAGTGCCAGTTACTGGCCGGCTGCGCACCGTAGAGGACAATAACTGCGCCCACCGTTAACACCAGGGTCGCGATCCTTCTTATTTTCATGGCGTACTCGATGGCCGCTCACCTGTCGGGGCACAATCCGTCATAGGCCAATTCATCTCCCGAAGATGCCTGTACACCAATGAGACCGGCAGGCCCACAACGTTGTGATAGCAGCCGTTGATTTTCTCCACAAACCGGGAAGCGCACCCCTGAATGGCATAGGCTCCAGCTTTATCCCCGGACTCCCCGCTTCGAGTGTACTCCTCGATCTCGCTTTCCGTCAGAGCGAAAAACCAGACCTCTGTAGTGCAGATATCGACCACGACGCAGTCGGTTGTACGCAAGCAGATTCCGGTATGTACCAGATGCGAACGCCCTGAGAGCTGACGGAGCATCTGCGCTGCAGCCTCCAGATTCTCCGGCTTTCCATATATCTCGCCGTTACAACAAACGACTGTGTCGGCCCCTAGAATCAGATCGCCATCCGCGACCCGAAGAGGTGCGGCTTTCTCCGACGCCAACCTTTGCACCAGAGCTTCGGGCGACTCTCCAGGGAGGCGCTGCTCCGGTACATGCGTTGGCTGCACAAGGTGGTCTAGACCCGCATTGAGCAGCAACTCATGGCGGCGTGGTGAAGCAGAAGCAAGAATGATCAAACAGTCTTAAAGACAGCGGGAACTACCGATACGTGTCGCCCGAAATGACTACAGCTAAAGAATAGCCGGCTGGCGAAGGCGCGGAACCTGGATTTCGTTCTCGCGCTTTCGTGTCTGCGCAATGTCGTAAGACGATTGCATCCGCATGAGAATATCCAGCTTTACGCCAAAAGCTTTCTCGATGCGCAATGCCATGTCACCGGACAACTGCGCCTTACTATTGAGCAGGCTGGACAGAGCAGGGCGAGACACCCCAAGGGCTTTTGCCGCGTCCGTGACGGACAGCCTCGCGGGTTCAATAATTTCTGTCCGAATGAAGTCTCCTGGGTGAGGTGGGTTTTTCATATGCATTGCGCTTACTCCTGCCATCAGTGGTAATCCTCTAGATTCACATCGAAGACTTCTCGCTCAGCAGTGTCGATACTGAACGTCAAACAGCGGTTCCGAGTGACGTACAAGCTCCATGTGCCTTTTCGATTGCCAGTCAACGTGTGGACATTCCATGCTGAGATGAGCCGCAGATCCTCCGGCTCATCAATATGTCAAGATAAGCTAACATCTTTCGCAGCTTGTCTGCCGATTCGGGTGGAATGCCCTTCGTGCTGTCTTCTAGGTAGAGCTGTCTTAAGCCTTTGTGCGTGAAGCTTCGTATCTTCACCAGCCAACTGTAACCTGTAGCCTAACACTTGTCAACATTTGAGGCATTCGTAACTCACCTCAATTTTCGCGGTACGAATATAATCATAGGCATGAATCGCCACGAGTGGTCTCAGTCCCGCGTCAGCGACCCGATCCGTACCCAGATCCACTATGCCCGCAAAGGGGAAATCACCGGAGAAATGGAGTTTGTCGCCAGGCGCGAAGACCTTCCGGTGGAATTGATACGGGACGAGGTGGCTGCCGGGCGGATGATCATTCCCGCCAATATCCATCACCATTCACTGGAGCCCATGTGTATTGGCGTGGCTTCCAAGTGCAAGATTAATGCGAACATTGGCAACTCGGCGACAACGTCCAACATTGACGAGGAACTAGCCAAGCTTTCTTATGCAGTGAAGTTCGGCGCCGACACGGTGATGGATCTCTCCACCGGTGGCGATATCCCAACTATTCGCAAAGCGATTATCGAAGCCTCGCCGGTGCCAATCGGTACGGTGCCGATTTATGAAGCGCTGAACCGCGTACGCCGGGTAGAAGACCTGAACCTGGCCGTCATGCTTGAAGTGATCGAGGAGCAGGCCGAGCAGGGCGTTGATTACATGACGATCCATGCAGGCGTGCTGGTTCAGTATGTTCCGCTGACACGCAACCGCATCACTGGAATAGTCAGCCGCGGTGGCGCCATTCTTGCTGAGTGGATGGTGAAGAACCATCGGCAAAACTTCCTTCATGAGCACTTTGACGAGATCTGCAAGATCTTTCAGAAGCATGATGTCAGCTTCTCTCTTGGCGATGGACTTCGCCCGGGCTGTCTGGCCGACGCCAGCGATGCCGCACAGTTCGCGGAGTTGAAGACTCTGGGCGAGCTCACCAAGAAAGCTTGGGAGTACGACGTGCAGGTGATGATCGAGGGACCAGGCCACATCCCGCTCGACCAGATTGCTCTGCAGGTGGAAAAAGAGAAGGCGCTTTGCTATGAAGCTCCGTTCTACACGCTGGGCCCACTGGTAACCGATATCGCCCCTGGCTACGACCACATCACGTCTGCCATAGGTGCCGCAATGATCGGCTGGCATGGGGCATCTATGCTCTGCTACGTGACCCCCAAAGAGCATCTGGGGTTGCCGAATCGTGAGGATGTCAAGCAAGGCATCATTGCGTATAAGATTGCGGCACACGCGGCGGACATTGCGCGTCATCGAAAAGGCGCACGGGACCGTGATGACCAACTGTCTCGCGCACGCTTCAACTTCGATTGGCGCGAGCAGTTTGCCCTATCGCTCGACCCTGAGACCGCGCAGGCAATGCACGACGAAACGCTGCCCGAGGAAGGGTTTAAAGATGCGGCGTTCTGTTCTATGTGCGGGCCGAAGTTTTGCTCCATGAATCATTCGGCTAAGACGCAGGAGTTCTCGGAAGCCGACGCTGCTGCGGTACTGGCAAGTGCTGAGGCTGAACCGCTGGTCAAGATCTCGTAGTCGCTTCGTGGGGAGCCGCAGGAGAAGCTGGCGCTTTACGCACTCCGGCAGATTACTGCTGCTAGCCCCGTTCCTAGCAGCCGCACTACCTGCAGCGACCGACATGCAGGGTGTAATTGCAGCACTCAAGGCGCATGATTATAGGGGAGCGTTAACTCTTTCCAAACAGCTCGACCAAACCAATGCCGGCGACCCCCGCGTGCCCTTCCTGGAGGGCATGGCGAACGAAGGCCTGAATAACAAAGCAGAGGCACTTCGGAATTACCAGTTGGCGTTGAAGCTGAAAGGTGACTTTCTGCCTGCGCTGAAAGCCGAAGCACAAATGGAGTATGCCGATGGCGCTCCCGAGGCAGGCAAGACCCTCGAACACATCCTTCATTTAGAACCAGCAGATCAAGTGACCCATGCCATGCTTGCCGCGCTCGCTTACAAATCTGGCGACTGTCCGTCAGCCTTGACGCACTACCGGCAGAGCGCAGCAGCTATCTCGACAAAGCCGGATGCATTAACTCAGTATGGGGAGTGTCTGCTTTCCCAGAAGGAACCAGATAAGGCGGTTGGTGCCTTAACGCAAGTCCTCGCTCTGGAGCCGGCGCAATGGTGGTCCCACTACAATTTGGCTGCCGCTGAGCTGTCCCAGAAGAAGCCGCAAGCCGCACTTGAGGTACTGAAACCGCTACTGGAAACAGAGCGGGTGCAACCGCAAGTCCTTGACCTGGCTGCTACCGCGTATGAAGCCTTAGGCGACACTCCACAAGCGGTGAAGCTGCTGCGAGAGGCCATCCTGGCTGCGCCTGACAACGAAAGTTACTATCTTCACTTCGCCAACTTGAGCTTTGATCATGATTCTTTTCAGGTTGGGGTTGACATGATCAATGCGGGACTAACCCGCCTGCCCAAGTCGGCCAAACTATACCTGGCTAGGGGCATTCTCTTCGGTCAGCTTGGCAACTTCGCAAAAGCAGAAAGTGACTTTGACAAGGCTGATCAATTTAGCGGAAGAGAAGCAATAGCTGGAGCGGCTGCAAGCCTGGCGGAGTTGCAAAACAGCAATCTAGATAAAGCTTTGCAGTTATCGAGGACCCGACTCAAAGAGACGCCACAGGATCCACTGCTTCATTATGTAAAAGCAGAGACGCTGAAGCAGATGGGAGTAGCAGCAGGTTCGCCTGAGTTTCGAGAAGCCTTGCAGTCTGCGGCGGTTGCTGTACGTCTTAAACCTGACTTTGCTGCGGCACGCAATCTGCTAGGCAGCCTCTACATGCAAGAACAAGAACTGCAGCTTGCTTTGGAGCAATTCACAGA
>CALMAV010000341.1:4827-5105 GCA_937859895.1 uncultured Bryobacterales bacterium
AATAGTCGACAGTACGGACCAGACTGCCATTTATCACTTACTCCAAATTGCAAGAAGAACAGGGAAAAGCGAAGAAGTACCGCGGCTAATCAAGAAACTCGCGCAGGCCAAAAGTACCCAGCGGCAGAGGGATGAGGCCGCTGGGCAGTATCGGTTAGTAGAAGCGCAACCAGGTCAGTAAAGGAGAGAGGGCGCCAAACCTCTCCCCTCCTACGTGAGCTCAAAAGCTAGAAGGTAATGCGCGCTCCAATTTGGAGATAGCGGGGCGTGTACTGTCC
>CALMAV010000342.1:0-5977 GCA_937859895.1 uncultured Bryobacterales bacterium
CTGCAGGAACTGCGCACTGTCGCTATTCGGGTCCAGCGCAACCAAAGCAAGCGCGGCGACATGGGTTTGCCAATCGGGATGGTCCACCTGTTGCGGCTCTAGGCTGAGAAGAAACTGAACGGGTAGCGAGTTGAAGAACTGAGAGGCGGACTGTCGAGGATCAGAGATATGCAAGGTTTTTGCGGCCGTAAGATACTCGGCAGCCGCATAGAGCTCTTTTGCATTATCAAGTGGCGTTGATCGGAGAGCGTTGAGAAATTGTGTCTCACTAGGCGGACTATCAGGATGCTCGAACAGTTGATCCCGCAGTCGGACGATTGGACCAGCTTGGGTGGGAGAACACGAAGTGTCAGATGGAGCGGAAACCGATTCGGCCTGACCCACATTACGAATCAGCGCAACCTGGCGATGTTCACAAGGATGAGCAAGGGCCCACTTATCTGATTCACCCGGGTGAAACTCTTCGCCGGTCACCGCGGTATAGAGTGCCAGTTCGAAGCCTCGCTCCGGTGAATCAGGAACGGTACGCAAGCGCTCTTCGAAGTTACTCCAGCGTGGGGTCTGCCGCTCGCGCTCACGCTTAATCCGCTTGATGCGCTGTGGGGTAAAAATCAGGCCCGGCAAGTGGCCTTCGAGTTGACGGGCTGCCGCCGCATCAGTAGCGATGGCAACCGCGGCCAGAAGGTAAAGGAGGCGCAAGCAGGTATTCTTTCACGGGTGCCCAGATTCGTTAAAGTAAAAGTGTGGCGACACTACCTGTTTCCTCTCAGGTGACGGCGGAGGAGTACGAGCGAACACCTGCGCTGTTTGATCGGCACGAATTCGTAAATGGCTGAAGATTGACAGTCTGGCTTCATACTCTTACACTTTCGGCATGACGTTCGAGCCAACTCCCGACCAGCAAGCTTTCATTCATCAGGCCGTTGCGAGCGGCCGTTATCGGAACGCCGAGGATGCAATACGGGAGGCTATGGCTCGGTGGGAGGAAGACGAGCGGGCGCGGTTCGAGTTGCTCGCCGCGCTGGATGATGCTGAAGCCGATATCCTTGCTGGGCAGTACCTTGATTACAAGGACGAGACACTTCCGCAGTTAGCTGAAGAACTCAAGTACGAGGCACGTGCGCTGCGCGACAGTAAGGGGCGTTAACTGATGAGCTATCGACTATCACGGCGAGCGCGTCACGACGTGATCGATATTTGGCAAGATATCGCAAGGATAGCGAAGCCGCCGCTGACCGTTTCATTGATGCGCTTACACATCGCTTCCGGGTGCTCGGGAACGCTCCCTACGTAGGCCGGCAACGTAGTGATTTACGCTCTGGTTATCGTAGTTTTCCGGTGGGAGAGTATCTGATTGTATACCGAGTCCAGGAGCCATCCATACACGTCATACACGTGGTTCATGGCCGCAGAGATCTAATGCGTTATCCTTTCTGACCAGCCCTGGCTCGAAAGCTAAAGCAAAACTATCGGATGGCGACGCTGTTCTCAACGGCTCGGGCGCCTGTCGAAGAATACGAGCAAACCCTCGCACTCTTCGAGCGGCATGAGTTCGTCCATGGCTGCCTGATCGAGAAGCCTAAGCCTACTTGGAAACATTCAGAGTTACAGATTTGGCTAGGTGCGTTGCTGCTTCGCCATACGCGCGGACTAGCCGTGGCTTCGGAACTTCACGGCAAAGTAGCCAAGACCGTGTGGCGCATCCCGGACGTAGCGGTCCAGGCCAGGTCCGTCGCACAAAGAGAGAAACACGCACTCGCACCGCTGCTGCTAGCCATCGAAATACTTTCTCCAGAAGACTCTTTCACCGAGCTACTAGATAAAATGCGCGAGTACCATTCGTGGGGCGTACCTTTCTGCTGGCTATTCGACCCTGAGAACGAGCGCGCCTGGACCTTGCACAAGGATGCCAAGCTGGACGAAGTTACCTCTCAAGAATTCATCCAAGCTGGTGAGATACAGGTCTCTGTGCCTGAAATCTTCTCGGTCTTCCGCCCGGCTTAGCACCAACCACTTTGGTACTCTGAGGGTTCTAACGGATGCACTTGCCCTGGCATCGGCCATGCTTCATCTTGTTTCCTCAGCGGTATGCCAACCCGGGTCAGTGAAAGCTATGTGCTCCGCACGTATCCGTATCGTGAATCAGATTTGATCGTTAGCTTCTTTACCCGGGATCAAGGCAAACTGCGCGGCATTGCCCGGCGCGCACGCAAACCGAAGAGCACCTATGGCTCCGGCCTGGAACGGTTATCGCTGATCAACCTTTCTTATTCGCAACGGGAAACTCGTGAGCTGGTGAACCTGAACAGCTGCGATTTGGTGCAGTCCCAGTTCAACCTGGTCCATGACTTTGATACCAGTCTTGTGCTGGATTACATTGCCGAAGTGAGTGAGCACCTGCTTCCGGCTGATGAGCCCAACGAAAAGTTTTTTCGCCTGATTGCCACATGTTTGGATCATCTGCATAGGCGATCACCCGGCGCAATCTGGAGTGCCGTCCTGTACTTCTCTCTTTGGGCGACACGGCTGTCCGGCTTCTTGCCGGATTTGCAGCACCATCCGGACCGGAGTCTAACAGAAGATTCACGCGAACTGGCGGGTACGATGTTACGAACGCCGATCGCAGCCTTGCCGGAACGAAACTGGAATAAGGACACGGCACTGGATCTGCGCCGGTTTCTAATCAAGCAAATGGAGCAACATGTGGAGCGGCACTTTCACACACCGACTCTGCTAGAGGGGCTCTGACACTAGCTGATGGACACATTTCAAGACACGATATTTAAGCTGAAGCAATACTGGGCCAGCCGTGGGGCCATCATTCAGGAGCCCTACGATCTGGAAGTAGGAGCAGGAACGATGGCGCCCGAGACTTTCCTGCGTGTGCTGGGACCGAAGCCCTATCGTGTCGCGTACGTGCAGCCAAGCCGGCGGCCTGCGGATGGGCGTTATGGCGAAAACCCGAACCGCTTGTATAAGCACCAGCAGCTCCAAGTGATTCTGAAGCCGACCCCGGACGATGTGCTCGAGCAGTACTTGGGCAGTTTGGAAGCGATTGGCATCGACCTGCGCCAGCACGATATTAAGTTCGAGGAGGACAATTGGGAGGCCCCAACGCTGGGTGCCTGGGGAGTTGGCTGGCAGGTGATGCTCGACGGGTTAGAGATCACTCAGTTCACCTACTTTCAGCAGTGTGGCGGAATCGATCTCGACTTGGTTCCCGCTGAGATTACGTATGGTCTGGAGCGCATCATTGCTTTCCTGCAAAATGTTGATAGCGTTTATGACATCAACTGGGCTCCAGGCTTTAAGTACGCCGACGTTCGCTTAGCAGACGAAGAACAATTCTCGGTTTACAACTTCGAACTGGCGGATGTGTCGTTCCTGTGGCGAGAGTTCGAGCTGCACGAGGGCGAGTGCCAGCGGCTGCTGCAGCTGTTCGCTAAGGTGGATGACCGCAAACGTTTTCCAGTGCTTCCTGCTTACGACCAAGCGCTGAAATGCTCTAACCTCTTCAACTTGCTGGATGCGCGTGGGGCCATCAGCGTGACCGAGCGAGTCGGCGTTATTGCTCGAGTACGCAAGCTGGCGGTGGGTGTCGCAGAGGCATGGGTTACACAGCACACTCCGGACCAGAAGGCAGTGGCCTAATGCCCGATTTTCTTTTAGAAATTGGCACCGAAGAAATTCCTGATTGGATGATTGTCCCTGCCCTGGACGAATTGCATAGAAGATTCGCAGCGACATTCGGGTCTTTTGGCGGTGACGCACTTCGCACCGACGGAACACCGCGTCGGCTCGTCTTGATGGCGAAAGACTTGGCCGAACAGGAACCCGATACTCAAGTTGTGGTGCAGGGTCCGTACGTTTCAGCCGGACCAAAAGCAGCTGAAGGTTTTGCGCGCAAGAATGGCGTCTCCGTTGACCAGATGGCAACCGTAAATGATGCCAAAGGCGAGCGGTATATCTTTCACCACCATATGAAAGGACGACGCGCGACCGAGGCATTGGAGCAGAAGCTGCCAGAGATTATGGCCAGTCTTCCCTTCCCTAAGTCGATGTATTGGACAGGACGCGGCGGGGTCAGATTTGTCAGGCCGATTCGCTGGCTTGTGGCACTGCTTGGCGACGAGATGGTGCCAATTGAAGTCGCTGGAGTCCGCGCGGGCAATACAACGCGAGGGCATCGAATACTCGGATCGAAAAAGCCGGTAACAGTCTCAATCGGCAGCTACGAGCAGGTACTACGAGATAACTTTGTCATCGTTAGCGCAGAGGAGCGACGTAACAGAATCGTTGCGGGATTGAGCGATGCGGTTCATCACGACCCCGAACTGCTTGAAACGCTGACTTACCTGACTGAGTATCCATCGGTCATTCATGGCAGTTTCGAAGCGTCGTACCTCCAGCTGCCGCGCGAAATACTGTCAACTGTGATGCGCCATCACCAGAGATATTTTTCGGTACTGCAAGCCGATGGCAGTTTGGCGCCCGAGTTCGTTGCGGTGACAAATACTGACGGCGACCCGGCAGGTCTGATCCGGCAAGGGAACGAGCGCGTACTGCGGGCGCGGTTCAACGACGCACGCTTTTTCTGGGATTCCGATAACCGACGTAAGCTCTCCGCACGCGTTCCTGATTTAGCTAAGGTGACTTTTCAAGCCAAGCTGGGCACGTATAAAGACAAAACGGAGCGCCTTGCCGCATTGGCCGCGAGCATCGCAAACACTGTAGGCGCCGATGCTAATACGGTGTCGTTAGCCGCGCTGTTATGCAAATGCGACCTGACCACCGACATGGTAAAAGAGTTCACTGATCTGCAGGGCGTGGTGGGTGGTCTATATGCGCAGGCACAGGGTGAAGGTGAAGACGTAGCGGACGCTATCTACGACCACTACAAGCCGGTCAGCATGGAAGATAGTATTCCGCGCACGCTCGAAGGTCAGGTAGTCAGCATTGCCGACAAGCTGGATACCCTGCGCGAGTGCTTCCGAATCGGCTTGATACCGACAGGCTCAAAAGATCCGTTTGCATTGCGCCGTGCTGCCCAGGGCATTGTAAAGATCTTGTTCGAGGCGCGGCTTGCGTTGCCGTTATTGCCGTTGGTGCAAGATCTTCCGGAACTGGTTTCCTTTCTCCGTGAGCGCATCAGCTTCTATCTGCGTGACATACGCAATTACGCCTACGATGAAGTGAACGCCGCCCTGGCAGCGCCCTGGCAGACTCTGGCCGATTTGGCCGATCGTGTGGATGCATTGCACTACATTCGCCCGACGGAAGATTTCGAGCCACTGGCAGCAAGTTCCAAACGCATTAAAAACATCTTGAGTCAGGCTGGCTTCGGATCAGCCGCGGCGGTTGATGAAGGCCTGCTCCAACCCGGACCCGAAGCCGATCTCTATCAAGCATTCGTCAGGGTGAGAGATGAGGCTCAGGCTGCCTATGGCTACCGCGAGAAACTAACCGTGGTGGCTTCGCTTCGTCCAGCAGTGGATCGGTTCTTCGATACCATTCTTGTTAACGATCTAAATCCGGCGATCCGGCAGAACCGTCTGGCGCTGCTTTCCAGCTTGCTGACCGAATTCTCAACCATTGCTGATTTTTCAGAGATTGTCACGGAGGGCGCTGCTTCCTGACGTGGCCCCAACAGATTTGATTTAGCAGTAGGAGACTTGATTTGACTAAGAAATATGTTTACTCGTTCGGCGGAGGTACGGCGGACGGCGACGGCAAGATGCGCGACACTCTTGGCGGCAAAGGCGCTGGCCTCGCTGAAATGTGTAAGGCCGGTGTGCCGGTTCCTCCCGGGTTCACTATCTCGACTGAGGTTTGTAACCTCTTCTTCGACAACGGCAACAAAGTGCCTGCCGAAGTAGACGATCAGATTCATCAAGCACTGGCCAAGCTCGAGGGCGAAATGGGCAAGAAGCTGGGCGGCGTGGATGATCCGCTGCTGCTTAGCGTTCGCTCCGGTGCC
>CALMAV010000342.1:5987-6517 GCA_937859895.1 uncultured Bryobacterales bacterium
ACCTGGGCCTGAACGATCAGACGACCGAAGGTCTGGCCAGGAAGACCGGCAACCCACGCTTTGCCTACGACTGCTACCGGCGCTTTATCCAGATGTTCGGCGAGGTCTCACTTCACATCGAGATGGAGAAGTTCGACCACATCTTCGATGCTCGTAAAGCCAAGGTAAAGGCCAAGCTTGACACAGGGCTAAAGGCTGACGACCTGAAAGCCATCATTGCCGATTACAAGAAGCTGGTGAAAAAGGAGACAGGCAAGGAGTTTCCACAAGACGCCGTTCAGCAGCTGATGATGTCTCGCGATGCAGTGTTCGGATCTTGGAACACCCCCAAGGCGATTTACTACCGCCGCATGGAAAAGATCTCTGACTCCATTGGTACGGCCGCCAACGTCCAGGCGATGGTGTTCGGCAACATGGGTGACAACTGCGGCACCGGCGTCGGATTTACACGCAACCCATCGACCGGGGAAAACAGTTTCTATGGTGAGTTCCTGGTCAATGCCCAGGGCGAAGACGTGGTAGCCGGCATC
>CALMAV010000343.1:0-6372 GCA_937859895.1 uncultured Bryobacterales bacterium
ACTCTTCGGTCTCATCGCACGCATAGCCGAACATCAAGCCCTGGTCACCGGCGCCGCCCGTATTCACACCCATGGCAATGTCCGGCGACTGCGACTGAATCATATTGACCACGGCGCATGTCTTGGAGTCGAATCCCATAGCGGCATTGGTGTAGCCGATATGTGCAATCACGCCTCGGACCAGCTTCGGCACGTCTACGTAAGTAGAGGTGGTAATCTCGCCCGCTACGATACAGATCCCTGTCGTGACGAGTGTTTCACAAGCCACACGTCCAGTTGGATCGTCAGTGAGAACAGCATCGAGAATCGCATCTGACACTTGGTCGGCGATTTTGTCAGGATGACCCTCGGTGACCGATTCGGACGTGAAAATATATTTCATCAGGGCAAGAACTCCTCGTACTTGGATAGGAATGCGCCGGAAGTGAAAACTGAGCGGTCGCTTCCAGCGAAACTAACAGTTTAGCAATGGGGGATAGACTCACTAGGATGAACACGATCAATCGCGGTCTAGTACGACTTGGCAGCAACGGCGTGGCTCTGGCCCTTGCCTGCACAATGGGAGCATCCGCCTTGCAGAAAACCAACTCGAGCGTGATTGACGCCGACGGAACTGCGCATGTCACGCGCGTGGTGCCGGTCCCGAAAACCATCAGCCCACAAGCGCAAGCCGAACTCGCCCGACCGGCTTCCGATACTCCGAACCACGACACAATCAGGGAGCGCCGGGCGAAAACAGACCGCTGGCAGGCGGGAGCCGGTGCCGAGTTTGCCCGCTTGTACCCGGTCAAAGTGGAAGATTCCAAGATTGCCGGTGTACCGGTACGGATCATTACACCTGCGAACCTGACAGCCGCTAACCAAAATCGCGTTCTGATCAACGTACATGGAGGCGGCTTCACTGCCGACTCCGGCTCACTAACCGAGACCATTCCCATTGCCAGTCTCACGCACACAAAAGTGATTGCGATTCTCTATCGACTGGCTCCCGAGCATCGGTACCCTGCAGCCGTCGACGATACGATAGCGGTTTACAAGGAGTTGCTCAAGACGTACAAACCCGCCGACATGGTGCTTTATGGCACATCGGCCGGCGCCATCCTGACAGCAGAATCGGCCGTGCGGATGAAAGAGACTAAGCTCCCCCTGCCTGCAGCTCTCGGTATCTTCTCGGGGCTAGGCGATTACAGCCAGCCTGGCGATTCCAACTCAATCTATGCATTAGCGGGCTTATCCGGCCACTTGCCGGTGGCGACCGGCACTCCCGAACCTGACTCTTACGTCGGCTCGACCGATCCCAAAAACCCAGGTCTCTCACCCTTGTACGCCGACCTGCATGGCCTGCCGCCGACACTTTTCCTGACCAGCACACGAGACGCGCTTCTCAGTGGAACCACCATCCTCCACCGCGCCTTCTTAAGAGCAGATGTTCCCGCCGAGTTGGTCGTCTTTGAGGCCTTGCCGCACGCCTTTTGGAACAATGCCAAACTGCCGGAGACAACCGAAGCCAATCAGCTTATAGCGAAGTTCTTTAGCGCGCATCTAGCGCAGTGACGGACTCAAACCCTGCCGATGTGGGAGCAACTCGACGGTTTCGTACGCGCTCGATTTCCTCAAACAGCGCTTCACGCCGAATTGGTTTGGTCAGGAAGCCATCCATTCCAACCGAGAAACAACGGTCGCGGTCTTCGGACAGAGCGTGAGCGGTAAGAGCAACAATAGGCAGGTATCCGCCTGTTATTTTTTCCATCTCGCGAATGCTACACGAAGCTTGGAGGCCGTCCATAACGGGCATTTGAATGTCCATTAGCACGCAGGCAAACGCTTCCTCTTCGATAGCTGCCAAAGCAGCCTGCCCGTTCCCGACCACCCGGACTTGATAGCCAAAATTCTTGAGCAGAAGACTCGCCACCTTCTGGTTCACGAGATTGTCTTCAGCCAGCAGAATCCGAAGTGGCCTCACGCCGGCAGACTCGGAGGCAGCCTGCAGGTGTGTGGCGGGAGACGCCCAACTTACGCGCCGGAGCCTCGCTTCTAGCCCGACTCTCTCCTCGCCAGTGAGCACCGCCGCGGCAACTGTGAAATGGAATGAGCTGCCGCACCCTGGTTTGCTGTCCACCCACATCTCCCCTCCCATCAACTTCATCAGACGAGAGGAGATGGTAAGACCTAGGCCTGTGCCGCCGAAAGTGCGCGTAGTGGAGTTGTCGCCCTGCGAAAACGCCTCAAAGATTGACTTCTGTCGATCTTCCGGGATACCGATTCCGGTGTCCCGCACTAAGAAATGCAGGTAGGCGACGTCGCCTTCCACCCGGTCTGTTTGTACTCGAAATTCAATTTGGCCGTGCTCTGTAAACTTGATTGCGTTTCCCACCAGGTTGATAATGATTTGGCTTAGCCGATTGGCATCCCCATTGAGATGGTCCGGGACGTCGTGACCAACCTCAGAGAGCAACCGTAATCCTTTCTTCTCGGTCCGAAAAGCCAGCGGCTTCAAGACTTGAGAAAGATGTCGGCGAAGAAGAAACGGTGTGGGGTCAAGGCTCAGTTTGCCCGCCTCGATTTTAGAGAAATCGAGGATATCGTTGATAATCGCCAGCAGCAGATCAGCAGAGCTCTTGGAAATCTCCAGGTACTGGCGTTGCTCCTCCGTCAGCTTCGTGTCAAGCGCCAGTTCGGTCATGCCTAGGACGCCATTCATCGGCGTTCGGATTTCATGACTCATATGGGCAACAAATTCGCTCTTCGCCCGATTGGCAGCTTCGGCAACATCGCGCAGAATAACCGCTTCTTTCAACTGAGTGCTGATCACACGGGTCTGCCGTTGCACCCGGCGCTGCAGAAACAACACCCAACAAAGCATGCTGAGAGCAAGGCCAAGCCCTAGCGTGAGCACATGGCTTACAGTCCACCAGGAAGGTTTATGCAGAACCGCCATATCGCTCTGAGACCGCAGCAGGATGCGGAACGATTTAGCTGCCGCGAAACGCTCTCGAGGTCTGGCTTTCACTTCGTCTGAATCCACCGAACAAATACCGGTGACCCTCAAAGTACTTCCTGGCTGCCAAGTGATTGCCGCTCGATGCGGGGTTTGCGCAATTCGAACTACGGAAAAGAACTTCCTACCGGCAGAGAGGACAATTGTCGGATCCTTTGCCGCTTTATCTTCTCCGATGTAGGTTCCCTCTATCTGAACCAGTTCAGCGTCATAATCACCTTTGAATGCCTGCTCTACGGTAATCGGCACAGCGGAACCATGCCGACCAACGCCCATACCGCGGTAGGCTGCATCTTTCATAGTGGGCGTAAACTCGCCGACAACCGGGAAGCCAAGGACGTCGGCAATCTGCCCCACGTGAAGAGTCTCAGTTTGAGCTGTCTGAGCACAGAGCCCCTGCTCACCATCTTGGATGCATAGCATCCGATTCGGCCAGAACAGTGTGACGCTGCCCTGAACGTGAACTCGGTGATCGCGAACGGCTTTAGGACCGTGACGAAGCAGATCTTTCACCGGCAGTGGCGGTGAGCCAAATGGATCGGCTGGAGCAGGTTTCTCCACTACCACTTGCGCTCTGCCGGGGAAAAATAGGCGAGCGCCCGTCAGTTGGTGATGGCTGTTGTAGACCGGACCCGCAGCGCCTTGCAGTCTTACAGTGGCGTCGACCAAGTTCTCGTAACTTACGTCTGGTGTTCTTACAGTCGTGGCCGTAATCTCGCCCTCGCTCAGCGCCAGAGTCAAGACTGTGTCCTTGTCAGTGTGAATGACAGAATGAACAACGCCTTCCACTTCAACCCAACGAGCGTCGTCCTCACCGGTCAACAAGTGGCTTAAGCTAATCCGTGGCGAGTACGAAGGAAGAGGAGCCTCTCCGATTACATGGACCTGGCCATGGTCAACCATGGGAGCAAAATCGCCGGGAGTAGTAAGTCCCGTAATGTCAAGCAACGATCCTGGTTTCAAGGGAACAGGCGGCGTAGAGGAAAGGCTGATGAAGATGCTGCCAGTGGAGTCAGCAACAAAAAGAATAGGGGGCGAGTCCGGGAACAAATAGGGGTCGTAGTACAGGACAACACCGCGCAGGTGAACCGGGTAAGCTCGTTTGGCCTCCTCGAGACTCAACCCATGCGCCGTACGAGCTGTTGTCAACGTTGGTAGGCCGCGCTCCTTAGAGAGAGACTGGCTAAACCCAGACACTACCGCCACAAAAAACAAGGCAGTGAACAGCGCAGGTTTGAAGAGGCTAAGTGACCGTCGCGAAGCCGGCACCCATCTGCCGTTCGAACAGCTCACCTTTGTGGTACTCATGGCCGGATGCTGCTTGGCATTTCTGATCCTACTTAGATAAGAAGTGGCAGCCTGTATTGAAACTCTCAAACGAACAGCAAACGGTGAGCTAGGCTGTATATGCTCAGTTGGCAAAAACCGCTGGTGACACGACTCTATCCGTGCATTCTCCGATAACCTGCGATACCGTAAAAGCGGTAACTCTCTGCCACCCCCGTCCAAACCCGAGCGTTCCCTCACCTGGCTCGCCAAGTACCTATCGCTTGGACTTACCTTACCGGCCTCCATCGTTGCCGGTTACCTAGTCGGGTCTGCAGGTGACCACTACTTTCACCTCCCCCTACTTCGCGCAATTGGCATCCTCGTGGGCATGGTTGCTGGTCTCACACAGGTCTTCAAAGAAGTCATGCGCGATGAACGCCGCACAAGGTTCCGCCAGTGAGACTTACCCCGCGTACGGTCTCGGTTCGGCAACTCTATGTGTTGACGACAGTCTTTGCAGTAGCCGGCGCAATCTGGATGTTCACCATTGGAGGCGGACGACCGGCACTGGCCTTCTTCCTGGGAGCCTGCGCCAGCCTGGGAAACCTGTGGCTCTTTCACAAGTTGGCGCGCGGCATCGAACCCGGAGCTGCGACCCGCAAACCGTGGCAGGCCGGGGCCTTCGCGACGCGTTACCTCATCTTTCTGGCGGTTGGTTATGTTATCGTCAATGCTTTGGGCGTTAGTCCTTTGCCTGTCGCGCTGGGCCTCTTTGCCAGTACTGCAGCGGTTCTTTCTTCCTCCCTTTTGGAGTTGGTCAGTACCGCTTTCGGGACGCGGCGCACTTAATCGCATGTCACACGAACTCTGGATCACGGGTCTCTTCAACCGGCTGCTCGCTGCTCCAGCCAACGCCGTTCTGAATGGCATTCACTTTCCCGCCCGGGATGTAGCACACCCCAGGACCGATTGGCTCGTCTGCGAAATTGTCGTGGTCGCCGTGATCGTGGCCCTATTTGGATTCCTGCGCAGCCGTCTTTCCGTCGATAAACCTGGCAAGACACAGCACATCTTTGAGGTCGTTTACGAATTTGTCAGTGCCTCGGCCGAAGAGGTCGTTGGCCACGACAGTCATAAATACGTTGTACTTTTTGGCACTATCTTCGTGTTCATTCTTTTCATGAACCTGATCGGCCTGATCCCGGGCTTTGAGTCGCCCACGATGTATCCGATGGTGCCGCTCGGCTTGGCTTTGGTTACTTTTCTGGCCTACAACGGCATCGGCTTCGCCAAGAGCGGTCCAGGTTATCTGAAACAGTTCCTAGGGCCAATCTGGTGGATGGCCCCATTGATGATCATTATCGAACCGCTTAGTCATCTTGCCCGGCCACTGTCCCTCACCGTCCGTCTTTGGGCTAACATGTTCGCGGGTGAACAGGTCTATCTAACCTTCATCCAGCTCACCAAGGTAGTCTTCCCGGTAATCTTCATCGGACTGCACATGTTTGTCGCTTTCTTGCAGGCTTACATCTTTATGCTGCTGGCTATGGTCTACGTCGGTGGCGCAGTGTCTGAAGAGCACTAATCGAGTTTGACTCCAGCGTGAGCGCCCGGCGTCCCAACGTTCGGTGTCGAACCACCTCCTGGGTCATTTATAGGAGAGAAATGAAGAATAAACTTGTTTTCCTTGCCATGACGCTGATGATCCTGGCAAGCCCGATCTTTGCACAGGACGCCAATGGAACGAATGGCGGAGGCAAAACACACTTAGCTGCGGCTTATCTGGCGATGGGTATCGCCTCTGGTCTTTGCGGTATCGGCCAGGGCCGTGCCACTGCCTCAGCTGCGGAAGCAATGGCGCGTAATCCTGGCGCAATTGCGGCTATCCGAACTGCTCTTATTCTTGGTCTTGTGCTGATTGAGTCACTAGCTCTTTACACCCTGATCATCACCTTCATCGTCGGTAAGTAATCCGTCGAATCCGGCCTGTGGCACGTCGGCGTTCACAGGCCTTCCCCCCATATGAGCTCCTCATCCCTTAAGCTGAACGGCATCTTCCCCGCCCTTACCACCTCCTTCAACTACGAAGGCACTCTCTATAAGGC
>CALMAV010000343.1:6382-8815 GCA_937859895.1 uncultured Bryobacterales bacterium
GGCTAAGGTCTTTCACAATGTTGGGAAGCTGAATGATGTTGCACTTTCGGGCTACTTAGTCTGCGGATCAACCGGCGAGACGCCACTGCTCTCGGTTGAGGAACGCACGACGTTAATGGCCTGGGTCAAAGAGGCCAGCGCCGAAGGCAAAATCTTAATCGCTGGGGTAGGCGCTGAAAGCGTAGCGGAAACCGTTCGCCTGTCCAACATTGCTGCCGACTTGGGATATCACGCCGCACTCGCATTGACGCCGTTCTACTACCGGCACCAAATGCATCGCCCGGATACGCAGGCACTCTACTTTAAGGCAGTCGCCGACCGGTCTAAGATCCCGGTGTTGCTCTACAACATTCCGCAGGTAACTGGTTATAGTCTGCCTGCTGAGATCGTTGCCGAACTATCTCATCACCCAAATATTTTCGGCATGAAGGACAGCTCGGGTGATCTGATGAACCTCAAGAACACCGTCGCGGTAGTAAAGCCCGGATTCCAGATCGTCTCCGGATCAGGCGCTAACTTCTGGGATGCGCTACAACTTGGCGCGAGTGGCGCTATCCTGGCCATCGCCAACGCACTTCCATATGCCTGCCTAACGATTTGGGAAGCGTTCCGCCGCCGTGAACCCGAAGCAGGTGCTGACTGGCAGGCGCGGATTGCCCACGCTGCCCAGATCGTCGGCGGCAAGCACGGTATTGGCGGGCTTAAGTATGCCATGGATTTGAACGGCTTCTACGGCGGACCACCGCGACTGCCGCTCATGCCTCCCTCACCGGCAGCCCAAGAAGAGCTGGCCGACGTCTTCCGCGACCTGCTCACTTAGCCAGCTATTGAATCGTTAAGGTCTCGCGAATGATATCGATCTGCTCCTGCAGATCTCCTGTCATTTTCTGGCAAGCCTGACAGCCATCCAAATGTTTGGCCATCTGCTGCTGATCCTGAAAATGCAGCTGATTCAAGATATAGAGTTCAATCATGTCAAGGGTTGGGTGACGAGCAAAGTATTCCATCACCAGCTATATCGGCAGAAATGCAGTCTGACTTGCGTCGGAAACTTCCGAACCTCAAATCAGGCAATCCTGAAGTACGAGCGGTACGGGCCTACTTTGTAGCTTTGAGAACTTCAGTCCCGTTGAGAGTGACAATATGCAAACTGCGTGGGGAAGTCTAAGATTGGCACCTATTCTTCAGCTGGGGCTCCAGCCTCGACTCGCGCGTAGCTACCCCATGGCCTCGTTCAGGCCCTTGTAGGTAGCGTCAAAGTTGCCCGTCTCGGCCGCGAAGCGTAAAGGCCTGCATCGTTCGACGACTACTTCAGTCTCGTTGGGTTTATTTTGAAGAATGGTCATAGTTTCGGCGATGAAGTCTGCCAAAGGCATCGCACGGGGGTCGACGCCGTGGTTTGGACCCAGGTCCGTCTGGACGTAAGGTGGGATGAGTTCAATCACATCCGTGGTCGTAGCCCGTAGTTGATAGCGCAAAGACAACGTGTACGAATGCATTGCCGCCTTGGTGGCGCAATACGTTGGAACTCCCGCAAGCGGTAAAAATGCTAAGCCCGATGTCACGTTGAGGATGGTGGAACGCGACTGGGATCGTAACAGGGGAAGCATCGCAGCGGTCAAGCGAATGGGACCAAGCAAGTTGGTCGTCACCATCGCTTCGGCGATGCTCAGGTTATCAGCCCCATCTTTGATGTTCTCGGGATGCTGGATGCCTGCGTTGTTGACGAGGACGTTTAGCTTTGGGTGCTCGTCGGCTATCCTGCGAGCGAAGCCCTCCATCGCTTCGGGCTCTTCGACGTTCAACACGACCGCCTGCATGCCGGGGTTTGCAGCAGTCACCTGTTCAAGCACCGCTTGGCGTCGTCCAGCGATAATGACCTGGTTGCCGAGGCGGTGGAATGCCTCGGCCAGACCCCGGCCTATACCTGAACCGCCGCCAGTAATGAGTATGGTATTTCCGTGAAGCTTCATCGTGGTATTCCTTTCGCTGTAGATCTGCTGTGTTGGAATTCAACGAACTGCGTTCAGCCGCTCTCGGAGAAACTCTCCGATTGCATCGAGGGCCGCGTTCGAGGCGTTCATGTTACCGGTACCCGAGAGGAAGCCGTGCGCCATCCCTTCCCAGACATCGACCCTGGCATCCACGCCGGCGACCACCGCCGTCTCGACAAACCGGAGTGAATCATCGAGCAGCACTTCATCGTCGCCCACATGCACTCGAATCGAGGGAAGATCGGTGAGTTCGCCGTAGAGTGGAGAAGCCATCGGATCGGTCGGCTCGTGCCCGTCGAGATAAGCGCGAACAAGTCCGGCCGCTTGGGACTTGGTGAAAAACGGATCGGCTGCCGCTCGCGTCTCCCAACTCATCCCTGTCAATGCAAGGTCTGTGACCGGAGAGAGGGCCACTGCTCCTACTGGCACAACCGTAGTC
>CALMAV010000344.1 GCA_937859895.1 uncultured Bryobacterales bacterium
CCCGGCAGCGCTTGGAGGGAGCGCTTCGCCCCTTGCGCGAGCCGATCGTGACTATCAGATCGCCGCAGCTCACTTCTATGCCGAAGATTTTGGAGAAGCCGAACAGAGGTTTCGCGCTATCGCAGCGGACGGGCATTCTCCCTGGCAGCGCACGAGCGAATACATGGTAGGTCGAACGTTGTTGCGCGAAGCTTCGCTCCAGAACAAGGCTGCCGCGATACCTTTGGCACGCCAGCAGTTCGCCAAGATTGCGGACGACCACTCTGCCGGCAGTCTCGCTGACTCTGCCCGTGGGCTGCTGGAACATCTGGATGCAATGGAGCACACCGAAGCTGCTATGGCTTCTTTATCAAAGCGTCTGCTTCTTCCCAAGCCTGAACCGACTGCCCTGGCAGATACTTTGGGTCAATCTACGTATCTGCTTTCGTCAGATACCTTCAGCCAAGCACGCTCGAAAGCCGGCATTGCCGAACCTTTCGACTGGGTCCAAACGCTTGAAAGCAGCAATGGCGCCCATGCTCTTCAGGTTTGGCGACAGAAGCGTTCTCTGCCCTGGCTCACCTTGGCCTTGATGAACGCAAAAGGGAAAGACCCTGCAGCAATGGAGTTGATCGGTGAAGCGGACCGGTTAAGCCTGACTCACCAGCCTTTGGAACAGCGACGTACAACGTGATTCGCCTCCGTATGGAAAGGGGCGAAACAGAGCAGCCCCGGGCGCAACTTGACCTCCTTCTTGCCGGGAGCGATGATCAGCCTCCATCGCTCTTCAATAGCTGGCGAGCGGAGCGTCTACGCTTGGCTACGACCCTTGATGATGCCTTGCGATGGGCAGCGCGCGAGGAGGTCGATCCGTATAGCGAAGAAAGCAGTAAGGACGCGCCGAACCCACCGGTTTTAGCTGAAGATGCGGCGTATCTGCTGAATTATCGGTTGCCCTTATCAAAGCTGACAGTTGCAGCACATAGCACAACATTGCCTTCCGCGTCGACCTCGAATCTTGCTCTGGCAACGTGGACGCGCGCCTTCCTGCTGAACGACTTTCCTGCTTTGACAGACGTCTCACCGCTGGTTTTAAAGGCCCATCCTGACTGGGCGGACAGCTTGGCACCAGCGAAAGGACAGTCCCTTGAGGAGTGGGGATTTCGCGCTGCATTGCTGGTCGCGCTTCACCACGAATTTGAGCCTGTGGTCTCGGTGGGCTACCAGAGTGGGTCCGACTTAAACACGTGGTGGTGCCCAGTTTCCGAGCCTCACGCGAGCCAATCGGATGATGAAGCCTTCGATGTCTCCTGGCATCTTCCAGTGATGTTTACGCCTCCGGCCGCCGTGGTGTCTGAAAGAGAAAAGACAGCTGCCGCAGCAGAGGTAAAGAGCTTGGGCGAGAAAGGTCCAGCACAGGCTGCGCTCGCGCCTATTATCTTCAATTGGGCAAAGAGTCATCCAGATGATCCACTTGTTCCCCAAGCGCTGCATCGACTGGTTGTGGTTGTGCGTTATGGATGTCCGGGCGAGGGTAAAAGCAATGGGCAGATTTCAAAGACTGCGTTTGACTTGCTACATAAACGCTATCCGAACAGTCCATGGACGGCGAAAACTCCGTATTGGTTTGATCAGTGAGTCGCAGGAACGTGGACACAAGGACAGCCATTGCCGCTCGAGTTGCAACGCAGAACCGTTGAGGGCAGTGGAGCATAAGCCTGCAAAGCCGTCTGATAGGGCACAGGTAAAATGAACTTCCCTCGCTCTGGTCCAATGTTTCCTCCAGTACGACCCGGTTGTTGCTCTGCGCAAGGTGACTTGTCCGGTGCTGGCCCTTAATGGCGAAATGACCGGCGAGTGGTGCCGGAGCAAACCTGTCTCCAATCCGAGCGGCATTGAAGAGCAGTGGCAATACGAAGTACGAGGTAGTCGAGTTTCCTGGATTGAATCATTCATTTCAGACAGCAAAGACCGGCTCGCCCCGTGAGTACGCGGAGATCAGCGAAACCACATCCCTAGTAGCGTTAGAGAAGATTTCCAGCTGGATACTTAGCCTGTAACGGACACATCCCGCGACTTCGGATTGTGCAGGTTCGGTTCAACTAAACAAGAGGCGCGCGGCCCATTGCTATTTCGGAGGCTCAGAGTCCCGCATCAATCGAGCAAGATCGTCCTTCCAAACATTAGCTTGGGTATGAGTTCTGTGGCCATGAGTAGCGTCGCTGATCGGATCCAGAACGAAGCGAGCTTTGGGCATTCGACCTACCATCTTGTCCGCAATATGTAGTTCGGGCGGATTGATGTAATCATCAGCCGAATTGACCCAGAGCAAAGGGACCGTAACTTTCTCAAGATGAGGGCTCGGGTCGTAGTTGCGGCTGGCGTCAAGGTAGTAGATGGCATCGTTCGCATCCAGAGTGTTCGCGCGAGCCATGTATTGATCGACGAAACGTTCTGCCGCTTCACGAGTAGGCGCCTGCTTCTGCATCTGCAGCGGACTGGACCCCATGACCAGGAGAAGACCCAATAGGGTACGGAGACTCTCCGTCGGCTCTGAGTTGTAATCACCACCCATCCAAGCCGGATCGTTTTTGATCGCCTGAATGGCCATGTATCGCATCATGCGATTGCGGCCCGCGATCGGTACCGGCAGGCAAGCAAAAGGAGCGAGTGCGTCAGAGAAGCCCGGATACGTCTCTCCCCAGACGAACGTCTGCATGCAGCCCATCGACGTTCCGAGTATCAGGCGCAAGTGGTCAATCTTCATTGTGTCGAGCATTTGCTTTTGGCTACGGACCATATCGTCGTAGTCGTAGGCCGGAAAACGCATGTGCAGACCGTCAGAAGGCTTCGAGCTTGTCCCATGGCCGATGTCATCGGGAAGGATCAAGAAGTAACGATTGATATCGAGCGGTGCTCCCGGGCCAAACAGGACATCAGCGAACGCCCGATTCAGCAAAGAGTGCGAGTCCCCACCAGTGCCATGTAAGAGGAGGATGGCATTGTCGGTGTGGCCGGAAGCGTCGCGATGAAGCTTGCCCAGCGTTGTGTAGTGGAGCCGAAGCGAAGGCAATGACTTCCCGTCACCGAATTTAAATTTTGGCAACTCCGTGGTTTGCTCGGTAATGGGCCAACTGGGTGCTGCCTCCTTGTTCGGAATACCTGAGCGTGCCTGCGAGGCTGACAGTGCAGAGTGTGCGGCGATGAGAAAGAGTGCGGCAGCCGCAAGAGTGCTTCGAGTAAGGGGCATGGTAGTTATGTTTAAGCCTGCCAGTCTTAATTAGGTAAACATAACCAGGCTACTGCCAGATAACTCTTAAGCCTTCTGACTCGTAAGCGGAAAACTGACTGTCACCTCCAACTAAAGGGATTTTTCGACCAAAGCGACTGCGAGAATCATACGATCAAACGGCTCCCGAGGATCACAGCGAGGAGGATCACAGGAAGGATCACAGGGACAGACGGAGTGAATATCTGAATAAAGAGTAGGCAAAAGGATTATACGGCTCAGATATTCACTCCGTCTGTCCCTAAC
The DNA here is from genome assembly GCA_937859895.1 of uncultured Bryobacterales bacterium. Lineage (GTDB taxonomy): Bacteria > Acidobacteriota > Terriglobia > Bryobacterales > Bryobacteraceae > Bog-105. The sequence goes on from CALMAV010000344.1 coordinate 3,515, forward strand.
TGAAAACTGAAGGCCTAACTGAAGGCCCGTAGGCCGGAAAGCGTATGTGCAGACCGTCAGACGGCTTTGAGCTCGTCCCATGGCCGATGTCATCGGGAAGGATCAAGAAGTGGCGATCGATATCGAGGAGTGCTCCCGGCCAATAGGACATCAGCGAACGCAGGCCAACTCATATCCGCTATTCTCGTTCAAAAGTTAAACAGAGCACCCGCTTCCCGAAGTCTCTACTCCGCATCCCTTTCTGAGCAGGGCTGACCATTTCCCAAAAGCCGACCGGTCAGGTCCTGAATGCTGGCGTCAGTAGACTCCGTTGAGGTAGAGCTGCGTGCCCTCCCAATCTTCGAAGCGGCAAACGCGAGCTGGGAAGTGAGCCGCCACCGCTGTTTTCTTCAGCTTGCTTAAGCTCGGAACGCTGGGCGACAAAGAAGCGACGGTGGTGCCGCTGCCCGCCCGAGAGGTGAGGGTGCCAGCCTCAAGCAAGGCTTCATAAGCATCCACAACAGTGCCTCGTGACACTTGAAGCAATCTGGCCAGTAAGCGTGAGGAAGGCAGACGCGAGCCGTACGGCAGCGAGCCATTCCGGATCGCATAGGCAATTTGCCTTTCAATCTGCTGCCGCAAGCTCTGCATCTCCCCTAAACGCTGGAGGTGAATCTCCGGAAAAACGATGGTCTTCTTCATAAGTGGTCCTAAGAATTGGCCCTTGTCAATCTCCACGGAGGGAAGCAAAATCTTTTAGGAGGATTTCATCATGATCTCAGGCGGCAATGCAACCATAATCGTTGCGGATATGGACCGGTCGATCAGGTTCTACACCGAAATTTTGGGTCTCAAGCTTACAAACCGGTTCGGCAACAGCTGGGCGACGGTGGATGCAGGTGCGACTCTCACCATCGGCATACACCCGGCGTCAGCCCAGTACCCTGCCCCAGGCACCAAAGGATCGATCATTCTGGGCCTAGACGTCGATGTGCCCATAGAGAAAGCAGTCTCAAGGCTTGCTCAACATGGTGTGCCTATGAAGGGAAGTATCGTTCGCAGTGAACCCGGTAACTTTGTGCATCTGCAGGACCCCGACGGCAACGAGATCTATCTTTGGGAGAAGGCCGGGCAGACAGCGTCAGAGCGAGAATTAGTTCACGTCTCTGCACCCTGAACGGACGGTCATACGTTCTATATGCATGACCTGCCTCAAGCTGGTTCCGGTCGTTCTAGCCGCTCCTCTTCTATTTACAAACGGCTGCACACGTAGGGCGATAACCGCCCGGCCGAACGCAGGTCAGGCACGCAACGATTCATTCCTTGACCTCACGCCAGGTGGACGGCTGCGTATTGTGATGCCGGTACTGAAACCCGGTACGTCGTCGGTAGTCACAGGCCAGGGGACGCAGAATGGGAATACGATCGTGCTTTCAGCGACGAATCTTCTTGGCTATTCCAGCTCTTACTATGCGATTGAAGGACGTAGTAAAAACCGTATTAAGCTTCGATTCGCCCTTGAAGAAGTGACGAAGGACGGCGTTACCAAGACTGAGACAGAGCCGCCGCAGCTACCATTCGCACTGCCGCAAAAGACCGGGCACATCCGCCTTATCTACCTCCTGCGCAGTAGCGTATCGGACCACAATATGGCAATCGTAGCCGCGGCTAAGCAAGAGCTGCTGAGCACGTTCACTGAACAAGTGCAGGCCGACCCCAGCCGCTGCGCAGTCACCAAACAAATCTTCTGTTTCGTGGGTGCCCGCGGGAATTGCAGTCAGGCCGGAGTCGCCTCAACCATCGAACTAACTGGTCTTATTCACAGCCGTACGGCAACGGTCAAACAGCTCCAAAAGCGATTCGGCGTACTCCTCACTTGATCGGGCGCCTTTGCCGCCGAATCCAGTGCTCGACGAACTACCTTTGCCATAGCCGGTTGTCACGGCAATAAACTTCATCAGCTCCAGCGCGACTTCGTCAGTGTTTTTCTTGTCGTCTTGCTGAGGGGCGGTCTGTTCGGGCATTGAAAGTGTTTTCTCCTCGGAATGTACCTCCTGATTTTCGCATCCGCTACCATTTCGATTTGGCCTATGCCAGTTCGCGCCCGAAAATTGATTCGCAAGATGCGTGGTGGCGCACAAGCCCACCTCATAGAGGGCGAGGATGGCGCGTTCTACGTGGTCAAATTCACCAACAATCCGCAGCATCGCCGCATCCTCGTCAATGAATGGCTTGCATGCGCGTTCCTTCGTTATCTGCAGATCCACGTTCCCGAGACGGCCATCATTGAGCTAACGCAAGAGTTTATTCAAGACAGCCCCGAACTGTATCTTTCACTCGGCTTACGACGCGAACCTATCCCCGCAGGCCTGCACTTCGGCTCTCGCATGGCAGTTCATCCGGACCGTGTAGCGATTTATGATTTTCTACCTGATAAGCTTCTTACCAAAGTAGAAAATCGCGCTGACTTCCTCGGCATTCTCGTCTTCGATAAATGGATCGGGAATGCCGATTCCCGTCAAGCTGTCTTTTTTCGTGCGCGAGCAAAGACCTGGACACCGTTAAAGGGAGAAGCCCCGGCGCGCGTCGGCTTCTTCGCTCAGATGATCGACCATGGCTTCGCTTTCAACGGCTCAAGCTGGCAGTTCTCTGATTCGCCTATCCAAGGGCTTTACTTCCGCACATCGGTGTACGACGAAGTACGCTCGGTAGATTCGTTTCAACCCTGGCTCGCTATGGTAGAAAACTTTCCAGCCGAAGTGGTTGATTCAGCCTGGCGTGAGATTCCTAGTGTCTGGCTGCAAGGCGATGAAGAACCTCTGGAGCAACTTTTGGAGACGCTTCTACGACGTCGAAACCGGGTAGGAACGTTGCTGCAGCAAGTACAGCAGAAGCGGACTACTGCTTTCGCAAATTGGCGTTAATGGACGCCGTAATTCGATCGGCTGTCACCGGCGCCAGCAATATGCCATTCCGGTAGTGCCCGTAGGCAAGCTGCAATCGAGGCGAGTGCCAAGGCCCAACGCGCAACTGTTCGCTACCCGGCCGGAAGCCGATCCAGACTTGACTCGGCGTGGTCTCGGCAAGATGCGGAAAAACCTGGGCAGCCTCTCGCGCCAGCACTTCCGCGGTCTCAGGATTAACAGTCCGATCAAAGCCGGCATGCTCCACCGAAGCTCCAACGACTAGCAGGCCATTCGCGCGTTGTAAGAGATAGGTATGCCCATGGCGGATGATGGTGCTGCAGGTTTGGTCAGGCTGGCGGTACCCAATCAGGTGACCTTTCACCGGATATGCTTCGGGAAGCGCAGGAACGCCCGAAACAAGGAGTGCGCTACTCCAGGCCCCCAGGGCAATCACGACAGCTTGGAAACGGCGATCGGAATCATAGGTCATTACATCGCTGTACGCATCGCCCACATGTACAGCTGTTACCGCCCGACCCTCATGAAGTTCAACGCCCCGAGCCTTGGCCGCGATCTTCATCGCAGTCACCATCTCACGCGGGCTAACGACGCCATCACCCGGGTAGAAGCGCGCGCCGGCCAGGCCGTCACGTCGCACACGAGGCCAGAACGTCTCAATCTGTTTAGGCGCTAGCGGCCGGGAGCGGATGCCAATTCCGGATTGCACCATCGCTTTATGCTGCAGCTTATTCAACTCATCGTCTGAGTAAGCCAGTTCAATCGCGCCGGCTTCCTGCATGTCAATAGAGACGCCGGACTCCGCTTCCAGCGAATCCACAAAGGCACGGAAGAGTTGTCTTGACTCGATCGCCAACTGAGCCATAGGAGAGTCAGCATCGACTTCCCCGCCCGGTGCGAGCATGCCCGCAGCCGCCCAGCTTGCTTCCTGCCCTACCTGCGCCTTATCGAAGACCTCAATCTGCCATCCTGATTGAGCTAACCGCCAGGCAACTGAGAGGCCGATAATGCCGCCTCCCACAATCGCTATGCGCCCGTTCACGCCTTTTCCTGCAGCTGCTCCGTTTCCTGACCTGACTTCTTCACCACATCGAGGAAGGCTTTGGCGGCATGGCTAAGCGCACGCCGGGCGGGATACACCAGACGTATCTTGCGCTCAACACTTAGTTCCTTCACACGAATCTCGTGGAGCAACCCCTGCTTAATCTCCTGCTCTACACACATTCGCGGCAGAAAGGCTACGCCCTCGTTGAGTTGTACCAATCGCCGGATTGTTTCCACGGTGGGCATCTCGACATCCATATTCAGCGGCACCTTATGACGTTGAAACTCGCGTATCACAAGTTCACGATACGGAGAAAGAACATTGTGAGCAATGAACGTTTCCATGTCCAAATCGGTAATGGACAGCTCGTCGCGACCGGCAAAGCGGTGCTTTGGCGAAACAATCAATGTCAGGCGATCTGTGTAGATCACTTGCGAGTGCAAATGATCATCACCGGGATCGTAACTGATAACTCCCAGCTCGAGTTCACCATCGAGCAACTGCGATGGAATCTTGCTTGATTCCGAGCGCCGCACCTGCACCTTGATTTTCGGAAATACGCGGCGGTACTGTTCGATGTGCTGAATCAGGTACAGTGACGTACTTTCATTAGCGCCAATAGCGACTCGGCCAGCATAATTATCCCGGAGTTCTCGCAGCGCGTTGTCCAGGTCCGATTCTAGGTGCTGAAAGCGTCGCGCATACTCCAGAACCACTCGGCCCGCATCGGTTAGCAGAAGTTCCCGCCCCGAGCGATCAATTAGCTTCTCTTTTAAATCGCTTTCAAGTCTTTGAATTGCAATTGAAATCGCGGGCTGCGTCCTTAATAACTTCTCTCCAGCACGTGAAAAGCTGCGTTCTGTCGCAACTGTCAAAAACACCTTAAGAGGATAGAGTTCCATGACGCCCACCACCCGGAGCGCAGCTGATATTAGTATAACTAATGGAGCCATCCACTAGTATAAATTTGCATAATCCACCAGCTCCCTTTACGATGGAATAGATCGCTTGACAGGAGCGGAATTTGAGCCGAGTTTACATCTTTGATACTACCCTTCGCGATGGTGAACAATCTCCTGGATGCACCATGGCTACGGCCGAGAAGCTGG